>JAVBRP010000306.1:0-11591 GCA_031547815.1 Bacteroidales bacterium
CGGGATGCAGGAAAGCGCCATGATCATATCGATCAACAACGATCCCGCGGCGCCCATCAACGCCATCGCCGATTATGTCATCACGGGCGATGTGTTCGACGTGGTTCCCAAGATGATCAAATATTATAAACAAAACAAAAAATAATTCGATTTTTGATTTTTGATGGTCGATTTTCGATTACAGTGATCGGAATCAAAAATCAAAAATCGAAAATCAAAAATATAAAGCAATGGCTAATTATTATACGGATAATCGGGACCTGAAATTCCACCTCACGCATCCGCTCATGAAGCGAGTAATAGAGTTGCGCGAGAACAATTTTACCGAAAAAGATAAATTCGATTATGCACCGCTCGATTACGAAGATGCCATCGACAGTTACGATAAGGTGTTGGAAGTGATCGGCGAGATTTGCGGCGATATTGTTGCGCCCAATGCCGAATCGGTGGATGCCGAAGGCCCGCAAGTGGTGGACAACCACGTGGTGTATGCTCGCGGAACGCAACAGAATTTGGATGCTTTGCGCAAAGCCAACCTGATGGGGATCACGCTTCCGCGCGAATACGGCGGATTGAACCTTTCGGTGGTTCCCTACACCATGGCCGCCGACATCGTGTCGCGCGCCGATGCCGGATTCGTTAATATTTGGGGTTTGCAGGATTGCGCCGAAACCATCAACGAGTTTGCCGATGCCGATCAGAAGCAGCGTTATCTCACCCGTGTAAGCGGCGGCGAAACTTGCGCGATGGACCTCACCGAACCCGATGCGGGATCGGATTTGCAGGCCGTGCAATTGAAAGCCTCGCAAAAACCCGACGGCTCGTGGGTGCTCAACGGCGTGAAACGCTTCATCACCAACGGCGACGGCAACATATCGCTCGTGTTGGCGCGTTCGGAAGACGGGACGAGCGACGGCCGCGGCTTGTCGATGTTCATCTACGATCGTTCGCATAATGCCGTGAAAGTACGCCGCATCGAACATAAATTGGGAATTATCGGTTCGCCCACTTGCGAACTTGTTTTCAAGAATGCTCCCGCCGAATTGGTCGGTTCGCGCAAGCTCGGGCTGATCAAATACGTGATGGCCTTGATGAACGGCGCGCGCTTGGGTATCGGCGCACAATCGGTAGGCGTGTCGGAAGCCGCTTATCGCGAAGCATTGGCTTACGCTAAAGAACGCCGCCAATTCGGGAAAGAGATCATCAAATTCCCCGCCGTATACGAAATGTTGGCGAACATGAAGGCAAAATTGGACGCATCGCGCTCGTTGCTTTACGAAACCTGCCGTTTTGTGGATATTTACAAGACGTTGGAAAAGATTTCGCAGGAGCGCACGCTGACGCCCGAAGAACGCAACGAAATGAAGTCGTATCAACGTTTGGCCGACATTTTTACGCCGTTGCTCAAAGGCATGGCCAGCGAATATTGCAATCAATTGGCTTACGACGCCATTCAGATTCACGGCGGATCGGGCTTCATGAAAGATTATCCCGTCGAACGCATCTATCGCGACGCACGCATCACTTCCATCTACGAAGGAACGACGCAGTTGCAGGTAGTAGCGGCCATCCGCGGCGTCACCACAGGCGCTTTCATCAAACACATCCGCGAAGTGTACGAAACGGCAGAGATTCGTCCCGAATTGCAGGCTTTTCGTCGCACGCTTCAAGAAATGACCGCCGAATGCGAGGCGTGCATCGCCAAGGTTACCGAAGTGAAAGACAACGAATATCTGGACTTCCATGCGCGCCGCTTGGTGGAAATGACGGGCAACATCGTGATGGGTTATCTGTTGGTGCTCGACAGCCAACGCGACGAACATTATACCAAATCGGCCGAAATATTCCTCAAACAAGCCGAAGCCGACAACAAGCAGAAGAAGCATTACATCGAATCGACGGTGTTGGACGATCTGGGGTACTTCAAATACGAATAGTGTTGAGGTAAAAGGTTAGAAGTAAGAGGTAAAAAAGCACGTGTGAAGATTTCGCACGTGCTTTTTTTACTTTTTCGGAGAAATAGATTATTTTTGCTCCACAAGCACACCCGAAAACCGAAGATTTGTGAGTAAACAAAAGAAAAAGAAGAAAGCGAATGTTGAAGCGCAACTGAAACTGCAATCGGCGCAAAGCAAAAACGAATTCAAAACCAGAGTGAAACGAATTTGCTCTTTGTTGGGCGACGAATCGAAGTTTAAGTTGCTGGAGAAAGATTTTGATTTCATATACGACGTCAAACCGTACGCCATAAAAGTGGTTGCCGCCAAAGGCTCTAAGGTGTCGCCCGATTTGTTGGATTTCGTGAAAACCGAATTGGTCGATTACGCCAAAAGCAACATGATCGAATTGTACGAAGGAGGCCCCGAAGTCAGTTTGTATGAATATCATTACATCGTGCAGCCGATCCAGATGATTGTGAGAGGATATGAAAATGTGGATATAAGACGTCCCGGACTTGCGGAAGCCTTTGCGCTGATCTTGACGAACAGCCATGAGAAAAATGTCGACGTGATTCTAAAAATAGGCCACCGAGCCGAATTTATCGGAGTAATGCGGAGCAATTTCTTCGAGAACTTTTTCCACATACGCTATATATTACCCGATCCCAAAAAAATGCATCATCCTAAATTGCCGAATCTTGTAGAAGTGAGGAGCGGAACTCCGGTGTGGAAACAAATCAGGATAGGAGCAGGAAAACGCACTGCTGCGAGGGTGGGATGGGGTTTTCCGCGAGAAACGGAATGGATGAAGGTGAAGCCTTCGCAATTGGGCATCAAAAATCCGGACAATGACCGTCCCATGGACGTTTACATACTGCAACACGCAGGCCATCGATTGTACGAACGCATCGGCGCAACCTATCGCGATGTCATGAATTTCGACATCATTACTTCATTGTTTTCTTTGAGAACATTTACCACCGGAGGCGGTAACTTCTTGATCGAACATCGCATTTTCGGAATAAAAGCCGGTTATTACGCCGCCACCATTACCGACGGTGTTCTTTTGATACGCACTTTCTTATTTCTCACCCACACGGGAACACCCGAAGGGAAAAAGTTGGCAGCCCTTACGGGACTTGGGAAATGGGATCAGAAATATTTGGCATTCGATAATTTATTGGCATTGGCCAATTCCGATATTTTGTCCAACGAACAAACACGCGAAATTTTCCGAAAAGCCGGATGCGGAGGATTATTGAAACTTTGCAGCACGGTGCGTCAATCATCCGACATTTGGCGCATATCGGAATGTGAAATTCCGGTAGCCGAGAAAATGTTGCAATACATAAAATCCGGAAAAGAAGAGATGTCCGACATTTGGGCGGAAATGAACGACGACGAAATATTGCCGACAGGCTAGTACTTGCGCTAAAGCCCGTTGCACAGCATCTTTCGCAACATATCCATGCTTTTGTAGCAAGTGAGATCGATCTGCACGGGAACCACCGAAATGTAATTATTTCTCAACGCCCATTCGTCGGTATCTTTCGCTTCGGGTTCCTCGTTGAAAAAATCGCCGGTGAGCCAATAATATTCGCGGTTGTTGGGATCGATGCGATGCTCGAACTCTTCCTGCCAATATCCGCGCGCCTGACGGCAAACACGTATTCCCGCAATGTCGCAAACGGGAATCTTGGGAATATTCACATTCAGGCAAGTTCCGTAATTCAAGCCGCTTTCCGATACACGTTCGATAATCTTTTTCACATAACCGATATAAGGATCGAAATCCGCTTTCGGCGAATGGTCGAGCAGCGAAAACCCGATGGCGGGGATCCGATACATGCAGCCTTCGATGGCGGCCGCCATGGTGCCCGAATAGAGCACGCTGGCCGAAGAATTGGCGCCGTGGTTGATACCCGTAAGCAACATGTCGGGATGATGTTCGATCAACTTATTGAGCGCAATTTTCACGCAATCGACGGGCGTTCCGTTGCATACATACATGGTCAGTCCCGGCTCCTCCTTATATTTTTCGATGCGGAGAGGCACCTTTACCGTGATGGCATGCGACATTCCCGATTGCCCTTCGGCGGGCGACACCACCAGCAAATCGCCGTACGGGCGCGCCGCTTCGATCAACGCCTGCAACCCGCCGGCGCGATAGCCGTCGTCATTGGCGATTAAAATAAGCGGACGATGATTGTTATTCATGTTTCTTCGTGATTATTTGATATGGAAAACCCACCGACGATACCCTGAACGGCATCGATTCGGTGGGTTTTATTCCGCCTAACCCTATTGATGAGATGACAAAGATACGGAAAAAATATTACTTTTTGAAGGAAACAATAAAGAAAAATCAACTTTTCGAGCAGTTCGTTGTTTACAAGGGTTTCCCGATATTTCGGAAAACGATGTTTTTCTCGATACCGGTCCGATACTTTTTCAAACGGGGTACGTTTTTTGTAACAAGTTGCTTGAAAGAACGTATACAGTTGTAAAACATCGGATTTGAAAGGCCGGAAAGTCATATCGATTATATTCTTGTGGACGCTTTATGTGTCGGCCTGCGCACAATGCCGGATCGACTCGAAAGCCTTTGCCCCCGGCGAAGTGATCACGTATAAGGCTTATTACAATTGGGGAATTATTTGGCTCCATGCGGGAGAAGTAGAATTCAACGTCACTTCCAAAAAATATCAGGGGCGGGACGTCTATCATTTGTATGCCTTTGGCACCACTTTCAAATCGTACGACTGGATTTTCAAAATCCGCGAAAAATATCAGGCATACATCGATCCCGAAACGCAGAAGCCGCTTTGGTACGAGCGCGATGTCACCGAAGGCAGCTACACGGCGTTTGAAGATTACAAATTCGACTATCAAAACAACCTGATTCGCACTTATGTGCAAAAACGGAAAAATCCGGGTGCGGAAGGAACATTGCCGCTGACGCCCTGCTTGTTCGACGTGATGTCGGCCGTGTATTATTTCCGGAGTGTCGATTTCACAAAATATAAGGTCGGCGACAGAATTCCCATCGACATGATTCTCGACAGCCAAGCATACCGGTTACACATCCGTTATTTGGGCAAAGAAGAGGTGAAAACGCGCGACAAAGTGAAATACAATTGCATCAAATTCGCCATTCAATTAGTGGAAGGCACGATCTTCAAAGGCGACGAAGATGCGGTCATTTGGGTTACCGACGACGAAAACAAAGTGCCCGTCATCGTGGAAGCGCAAATACTTGTCGGTTCGGTTAAAGCCATCCTCGATACTGCCAAAGGGTTGCTGCACTGATCGGTCGGGAAGTGTTTTTTCGTTGTCGGTGAAAATTAATCAAAATTATGACATAAAATCAACGCATTTTATATTTGCCGATTATTTAATTTTATTAGTTTTGCTATTCTTTCAACGTAAAACTCAAATGATTTTATATACATTTTCATTATATAATATTTGTCCGAAATCCCCTAAAATAGAGGGATTGGCACGTCTCTTGCAGAGAGAGAGAGAGAGAGAGAGAGAGAGAGAGAGAGAGAGAGAGAGAGAGAGAGAGAGAGAGCACTGACCGTCCTTTCGGGGTTGCAGGCAAAGTTCGCGCCCAATATAGTAAAAAAATCGCTTTATACCATCGTGCCGCAACATTGTTTTCGAACAATGTCGCGGTTTTTTTATTGCCGCTGTCCTGATCGACGATCGGTACGGCATCTTGCTGCCGTTTGACTATCGGTTAGGCGATCGATTCAAGATTACGATACGAAAAATGGTTGTTGTTGTGATGTAACATATTATGTCGAAGTGTCTTCGTGATTTATTGCACCGGTTTAAGACCGGCGACCGTTCGGCTTTCGAGCATATTTACGTGGAATATGCGCCGAAAGTGTATCGGTTTGCCTGTCGTTATCTTTCCGATAAGGGAATCGCGGAAGAGATTGTGCAGGACGCGTTTGTGCGGCTTTGGGAAGCGCGATCTTTTATTGATCCCGATCACAATTTCGACAATTATCTTTTTACGATCACGCGCAATATAATCTTCAATCGCCACCGGAAAAACGTTAACGAGCTTTACTACCGAACCTTCCTGTTGGCGAGTTTGGAACACGAATATTATTTCACGGAAGACGAAATCGTGTCGTACGACTTGGCGGAATATATCGATCGAGTCGTCGACCGGCTGCCGGCGCAACAAAAAACGGTCTTTAACCTGAGCCGCAAACAGATGCTGACGCATAAGGAAATCGCCGCACAGCTCGGCATATCCGAAAAAACCGTCGAAGCGCATATTTATCAAGCACTGAAAACCATCCGAAAAGAATGGGATCGGCTGCAATAATCGAGATCGAAAAAAATTGACAAAAGTAATGATTTGTCAAAGGATCAATAAGATACCGTATCTCAATTTTTCGCGGCTTTCATTTGTTCCGCGAAATTTTTCCCGAACTCGATGAGTTGCTGCACTTTTTCTTCGCCGGGATTGAACTTGCCTTTATATGCTTTTTGTACGACTTTTAATTTTAATCCGGCCAAATTGTTTTCAATCAATTCTGCCGCCTCACCGCTCCAACCGTACGACCCGAAAGCAGCGGCAAGTTTGCCGCGGTCGCGCAACGGATTGATCCCCGCAAACAGCTTATATACGGGCAGCAGCGTATTCTGGTTGATGGTTGGTGAGCCGACAATCAGCGCGTCCGACTTGGTAAGGGCTGCTTCAAGGTCGCCCAACAGCGCAAACTCGATATCGATGCATTCCGTTTCGAAATCGCCGACCGATTCGATGCCCTGCTTGATCCAATCGGCCATTTGGCGCGTATACCCGTAAGCCGACACATACGTGATCAAAACCTTGTTGTGTTTTCCTTCGGTAACATTCAAATATTCGCGCGACAGCCGATCACTTTCGGTCACGATCTCTTTCCACGTGCTGCGGAGGATCGGGCCGTGCCCGGTGCAAATGGCGACGATATCCATCGGAGCGATTTTTTCGATCGCTTTCACCATGAATTTGCTGTACGGTTTCAAAATACAATCGAAATAGTGAACAAAAGCCTCTTTATATTCTGCCCGATCGGTTAAAAGATCGTCGAAAACCGGCGCGAAACAATAATGTGCGCCGAACGAATCGCACGTGAACAGCAATTTATCTTCCTCCAAATAACTGTACATGGTGTCGGGCCAATGCAGATTGGGCGCACCGATGAAACGAACGGTTTTGTTGCCCAAATCGAGCGTATCGCCGTCCTTCACCTTGATCGATTTGAACGGGCGATTCATGATATCGTTCAGGTAAGCAAGCGCTTGCCCTGTGCCGACAACCGTCGCGTTCGGCGCGATGTCGAGCAAAGCGGATAAACTGCCCGAATGGTCGGGTTCCGTATGGTTCATGATGATGTATTCGATCTCATCCGGCCGGCAAACCGCTTTCACTTTGGCCAAATACTCGGCGGTGTGCGTGTCTTTTACCGTTTCCACGAGCGTCTTTTTATCGGCATTGATGAAATATGCGTTATACGTGGTGCCGTATTTGGTTTCCATTACGATATCGAAAACCTGCAAATCGGGGTCGAGCACTCCGATCCATTTTACGTCGGGAGTAACTTCGAGAACTGTATGATTGTCTGACATAATTACTTATTTTTATCTGAATGATACAAAATTAAGTCAAAAAGACGGAACTTGCAAATTTAGAACGAATATAAATTACTTGCCCGATCAATCGGGTATTTGCAAATGATTTACCTTTACGACACTTAATCATTAAAATAATAGTATTATGAGTATCAAAGGTTCAAAAACAGAACAAAATCTGTTGAAAGCTTTTGCCGGAGAGTCGCAAGCACGCAACAGATATACATTTTTTGCCAAACAGGCACGTAATGACGGGTTTGAACAGATCGCAGCCTTTTTCGAAGAAACGGCGGCTCAAGAACAACAACACGCCAAGACGTTTTTCAGCTTTTTGGAAGGCGGCATGGTCGAAATTACCGCAGCATATCCGGCGGGCGTCATTGCCGGCACAGCCGATAATTTGTTGGAAGCCGCCGAAGGAGAGCACGAAGAATGGGATGTGCTTTATCCCGAATTTGCACGCATAGCCGAAGAAGAAGGATTCAAAAAAATCGCTGCCGCCTTTAAATTGGTAGCCACCGTCGAAAAAACACACGAAGAGCGTTATCGGAAACTGTTGCAAAACATCGAAAACGACGAAGTTTTCAAACGTTCCGACAAAGTGGTGTGGGTTTGCCGCAAATGCGGTTACGTGCACTACGGCGAAAAAGCGTTGGCCAACTGCCCGTGTTGCGGGCATCCTCAAGCCTATTTCGAATTGAAAGTCATTAATTATTGATCTTTCGGTCAATTTATCCCTTTGCGCCTTTGCGAGAAAATAGAATCTCACAAAAACGCAAAGGCGCAATGTGTTTTGTGAAGCTGTTCTAAAGGTCGAAAAGCGCGTCATTGCGAGGAAGCAACCTGTTTCGAGATTGCTTCGCTATCGCTCGCAATGACGCGCTTTTTCGACCTCCGGCATACTCGCTTGCATGAGTTTCCATTTTTTGATTTCATTTCGCTTAAACGATTAAGCATTTGCAAAAATGCCCTTTTTTTTGTTTCTTTGAAAAATTATTAGTGAACACCTGTCGGATTTACTCATTCATCAAAATACAAAAAAATGAAATACGTCATCGGATTAGACTTCGGAACGGACTCGTGTCGCGCCTTGATCGTCGACGCGAGCAACGGTAAGGAAATCGCTTCTTCCGTAAAATATTATTCGCGTTGGGCGGAAGGCAAATATTGCGATCCGAAAACCAATCGCTACCGCCAACATCCGGCCGACTACACGGAAGCGCTGGAGGCTTCGGTGAAGGAAGCGTTGTCGAAAGCGCCCGCCGGAACAGCCGAAAACGTGGCGGCAATAGCATTTGACACCACGGGGAGTACGCCCGTTCCGGTCGACCGAAACGGCACACCTTTGGCGCTGTTGCCCGATTTTGCCGAAAACCCCGACGCCATGTTCGTGCTGTGGAAAGACCATACGGCCCTCTGCGAAGCGGGTGAAATCAACCGTTTGGCGAAAACTTGGAATCCGGATTACACAGCTTACGAAGGCGGTATTTATTCCTCCGAATGGGCGTGGGCAAAGATGTTGCATGTGTTGCGCAAAAACGAAGCCGTTCATAATGCGGCATATTCGTGGACGGAGCTTTGCGATTGGCTGCCCGGTTGGCTTGCGGGGCGCACCAAACCCGAAACGATGATTCGAAGTCGTTGTGCCGCGGGACATAAAGCGATGTGGCACGAATCGTGGGACGGCCTTCCGTCTAAAGAGTTTTTGACGCGGCTCGATCCTTTGCTGTCGGGCTTTCGCGAACGATTATATACCGAAACATTCCCGAGCGGCACGGTTGTGGGAAATCTTACACGGGAACGGGCCGATAAGCTGGGTTTGACGACTGAGGTGATCGTCGCTTCGGGCGCATTGGATTGCCATGTCGGAGCCGTCGGGGCGGAAGTTGCTCCGGGAGTTGTTGTACGGGTAATCGGCACGTCCACTTGCGACATCATGGTGGTGCCGTACGAAGAGTTGAAAGATAAATTAATCCCCGGAATTTGCGGACAGGTGGACGGCTCGGTGGTGCCGGGGTTCATCGGTCTCGAAGCCGGACAGGCGGCATTCGGCGATGTTTACGCTTGGTTCAAGCGGGTTGTGGAATGGCCTGTGAAGAACATCATCGCAAAATCAGATTTGATCGACGAAGAAACCAAAGCCAAGTTGATCGAAGAAACGTTGCACCGGATCATTCCCGCATTGACGCGCGAAGCCGAACAAGTGCCCGTGAGCGAAAGCATGATCGTGGCAGTGGAACGGCTCAACGGTCGCCGCACGCCCGATGCAAACGAATCGATGACGGGAAGCATCACGGGGTTGACTTTGGGCAGCACCGCGCCGCTGATTTTCCGTGCGTTGGTCGAGGCTACCGCATTCGGCTCGAAAGCCATCGTCGACCGATTCATCGAAAACGGCATCGAGATCAAGGAAGTGATCGGTATCGGCGGCATTTCGCTCAAGTCGCCGTTTGTGATGCAAACGCTTGCCGATGTGTTGGGTATGCCGATAAAGACCGCCAAAGCGGAACAGGCGTGTGCTTTGGGCGCCGCCATGTTCGCAGCCGTTGCCGCAAGGATATATGACAGGACAGAGGATGCGCAGCGGGCTATGGGACAAGGATTCGCGTCGGTGTACCAACCGAACGAGGCCGCGCACAAACGATATTTGGAATTATACGCCAAGTATCAAGCGATCGAAAAATTTACGGAAGAGAATTTGTGATTCCCGATTCAAATTTTTCGCGAGGGGAGGGGATAGGCTTCTCTTCTTCTGAATTCCGCGCAAACGATGGCTGTTGACATAGCCACGTTCAGCGATTCGGAAGTCGGTTCGCCGGGCGGATACGACGGTATCAGCAGTCGTTGGTTGATGTATTGCGCCGTTTCGGGACCGATGCCTTTCGATTCGTTGCCGGGCACGATCATAGCTTTGGACGAAAGCGGCGTGTCGTATAAGTTTTCGCCGTCGAGAAACATACCGTAAACCGGAAAATCGGGATAGACCGTTTTCAATTGCCTGAAAAATAAAGTATCGGTCGGATAGGTCTTTACGCGGATAAGCGCTCCCATAGTCGATTGTACTGTTTTGGGATTGAACGGGTCGGCGCATCCTTCGCCGCAGAGGACGTGCCGTATTCCGAACCAGTCGGCCGTGCGGATGATGGTGCCCAAGTTGCCGGGGTCCTGCACGCCGTCCAAATACAACGAAAGACCGTCGGTCAGTTCGGCTAAATCGAGCCGATGATCCGGCAATCGCACCAATGCAGCTGCTTGGTTCGGGGTTTTCAGGAAACTGATTTGCGACAGTTCTTTATCGTCAATTTCGACGATTTCTTGCGCTTTTGCGAGTAACCGTTCGGGAATTTGCTTCAACCACGAGGCTTTTGCCAAAACGCATTCCGCAACCAACGGCGAATCGAGTATTTCGCGTACGGTCTTATCGCCTTCCGCAACGAACAATCGATGCAGGTCGCGGTATTTTTTTTGCTCCAACGAGCGAATTAACTTGATTTTGGCTTTGCTTAACAAAACAAGGGTTCCGGGATTTTAATGCCGCTTCATTTCTTTCAATTCGGCTTGCATCTTCGCAATAAGCCGATCTTTTTCTTTTAAAGCATCTTCCTTTTCTTTTATCTCATCTTCTTTTTCTTTTAAAGCATCTTCCTTTTCTTTCAATGCCTCTTGAAATGCTTCTTCTTTTTGTCGAATAATCTCATCTTTTTCCTGTTCCACCTTGTTGGATTCGGCACGGGCAAAGTCGCGAAGGTAGCGCACCACCTCGTCTTCTTCTTTCATCAGCTTTTTCACCGATCGGTTGCTTACCGCGCCTTTCAGCCGACGGATGACCGGTCGGAATTTCTCCGGAAAATCTTCCTCGTGTACATTCAAAATATGAATGTCGGAAGTGCGGTTGTTCTGGTCGAAAATGCTTAAAAGCTGCTCCAGTTCGTTGCGGCGGCGTTCTTTCAGGCAATTGATCTGCACGATCCAGCATTTGTGGTTCAGCGATTCGATGAATTCGCTCTTCTTTCT
>JAVBRP010000347.1:0-5683 GCA_031547815.1 Bacteroidales bacterium
AGAAGTGGTGGTTGTCGGTTACGGCGTGCAACGCAGAAGCGACTTGACGGGCGCCGTAGGTTCCGTGAAATCCGAAGACATTGTCAGGGCAAACCCCACGCAACCGGCTAAAGCTCTGCAAGGTCAGGTTTCGGGGATGAATATTGCCAAAGCCGATTCGCGGCCCGGTTCGGAATACACGATCGACATTCGCGGATTGAGTTCCATGAATTACAGCAATGAGCCTTTGGTGGTGATCGACGGTGTGATGGGCGGCAAGATGAGTACGTTGAATCCGAGCGACATAGAAAAGATAGACGTATTGAAAGATGCTTCGGCAACAGCCATTTACGGATCGCGCGGCGCCAACGGTGTGATCATTATTACCACGAAAAAAGGGGTTCAGGGAAAAACGCGCATCGATTATGACGGGTATGTCGGCGTTAAAGTTCCGGCACATATCCCGAAAATGATGAACGCACAAAAGTTTTATCAAACGTACACCGATGTGGTGGTACAAGACGGCGGTAAAGCGGCCACGTTTACCGATTCGGAAAAAGCGATGGTCGATTCGGGCAATTCGACCGATTGGATCGACGAAATAACCGATCCTGCGTTACAAACAAGCCATGTGGTGGCTATTTCGGGAGGAAACGAAAAAACGACGCATTACTTTTCGGCCGGTTATCTGAACGAAAAAGGAAATATCATCCAAACCGCTTTCGAAAAATACAATTTGAAAGGAAGTATCGACAGCAAGTTGAATAATGTGGTTAAGGTGGGCTTTACGTCGTACTACACGTACAGTATCCAACACTTGGGTTCGGGCGAAGCCATCCGCGGCGCATTTCGCGCTCGTCCCACGGGGACAATTAAATATAATGATCTGCAACAAGCCGATGTCGCAAAAGACAGGGATTGGAACGGTTATGCGGTGTGGATGGGGATTAACGACAATCAGGTGATGAGTCCCATTGTTGAAGCCGATTCCGAAAATTATCAAGACGAAACACGCGTATCGAGTTTCTTGGGAAACATCTATTTGGAACTCGAACCGATCAAAAATTTGACCTTTCGGTCGGCGCTTTCCGTTTCCACCTACAACAGCCGCAACGGATATTTTGCCGGACCGTATACGAAAACGCGTAACTTCAAGGACCCCGAAGCAAGCAATTCGTTCAGCGCCAATGGTTCGTACACTTGGGATAATATTGTCACCTACAAGTTGAAAACCGGAAAGAACGATCTTACATTGACCGGTGTGACAAGCGCGATGAAAGATCGGGTCGAAACATCGGGAACTTCGGTGCAAAACCTGCCGTACGACTCGGAATGGTATGCTTTGGGCACGGCTTCGAGTATTACCGAAGTGTCGAGCAGAATCATCGAACGCACGTTGCTTTCGTACATGGGGCGCATCAATTATTCGTTCGACAACAAATATTTGATTACGTTGACCGGACGCGCCGACGGTTCGTCGGTTTTGGCGCCCGGGCACAAATGGGACTTTTTCCCTTCGGCAGCCATTGCTTGGCGTGCCGGTGAAGAAGATTTCATCAAACATTTGGATATATTTTCCGATCTTAAAGTTCGGTTAAGCTATGGTGTGGTGGGCAACGATGTGGTGCCTCCTTACAAAACACAATCGTTGATGGGACGTACGGTGTACGATTTCAACGCGGCGCCCGCCTACGGATTTGCTTCCAAAAGTTTGGGAAATAAAGATTTGTCATGGGAAAAAAGCCGGGAAATCAATTTCGGGCTTAATATGGGTTTCCTGAGAAACCGTATCATCCTGGATGCGGAATTCTACAACCGCAAAACCGACGGCTTGATTCAGGAAGTTAAGCTGCCCACCTCCACGGGTTACAGTGCGGCAACGGCAAACGTGGGAAAATTGCTGAACCGCGGTTTAGAGTTGACCTTGAACACGGTCAATTTCCAAGGAAAGGATTTCCGTTGGACCACCAGCATCAATTTTTCAACCAATCATAATGAAATAGTGGAGCTTTACGGAGGTACCGTAACACGCGACATCGACAACAAATTGTTTGTGGGCGAATCGCTGAAAAGCCACTATTACTATAAGTTCGACGGAATATGGCAAACAGCCGAAGCCGAAACTGCCAAGAAATACGGACAGGTTCCCGGCTCGGTAAAGGTTGTCGACCGCGTAAACAAAGACGCCAATTCCCCAAAAATATCTTCGAACGTGGATGAGGACGACCGCACGGTATTGGGCAACGAGCTTCCCTCTTGGTTGGGCGGCATGACCAACAGCCTTTACTACAAGGACTTTGACTTCTCGTTCTTTGTCTACACCCGTCAGGGCGTGATGTTCCGCAACGCGATGCTGCAAGGCACCATGGGCGAACTCGGAAGCAACCGTTACAATCGGTTGAACCTCAATTATTGGACAACCACCAACCCGACGAACGACTATTTCGGCGTTGCCGCATCCAATCCTTACCGGGAAGCCATTCAATACCAAGACGCAAGTTTTTGGCGCATTTCCGACATCACGTTGGGTTACAGCTTGCCGCAATCGATTTTGAGTAAAATCAAATTCAACCGCGTCCGCGCTTATGTTCAAGTAAGCAATCCGTTCGTTTTCACCGATTTCATCAGCATGGATCCCGAATACAACTCTTCGGCGTACAAAGATGATGTGCCTTCGGTTATCTTTTTGTTCGGGTTGAATATTTCACTTTAATTATTTTTCAAGCAATATAACTTTAAAAATATGAAAGCATTAAATCATATCTTCAAACTCGTCGCCTGCGTCGTTATGCTCGGCATATCCGGTTGCAGCGATTTTTTGGATGAAAAGTCCGTTACGGACATCACCATCGATTCGTATGTAGTGGATGCAAAAGGTTTCGAGAACTTGGTGAAATCGTGCTATCCCTTGTTGCGGAACATTCATCGCGAAAGAAATTTGGTGTTGAACGGCACCGACATTTTTTGCGCCGCCACGGGCTACAACCGAATAGCGCAACTCACGGGCAGTGAACTGGATTTGTACGACACCCGTTTAAACTCGTCGCAGGGAAATCTTTCTCCGCTTTGGGACGTGCTTTACAAACAAATCGGTCGCGCCAACACGGTGATCAGTCGCGAAGTAAATATCACCGATATGGACCCGGCGCTGAAAGCTGTTCGCGTTGCCGAAGCCAAGTTTTTGCGGGCTTTCGCCTATTTCTATCTGGTACAATTGTGGGGCGACGTTCCCATGCCCACGGCCGAAGTATCGTCGGGAAGCCGCGAAGTGGTACGCATAGCCGCCGACAAGGTCTACACACAAATATTGCTCGACCTCACCGAAGCGGAAGCCGTATTGCCGCCGACGGCGAGCGATTACGGCCGCGCAACCAAAGGAGCGGCGCAATTCCTTTTGGCAAAAGTGTACCTCACGCGCGGTTGGAATTTCAACAATTCGCTGGGCGGACAAGCCGACGATTTCAACAAAGCGCGCCAGTACGCCGATTTAGTTATCGACGCATTTCCGCTGGTGGCGCAATACAAAAATCTGTTCCCGCTCCGTTCGGAAAATCCCACAAAAGAAACGTTCCCCACGCAAAACGACCGGAACAGCGAAGTGGTATTCGCCGTTGAGTTCAGCAGCGACGTGTTGACTTACATGTTGGAAGACATCACCAAAGACAACACCTACCTTGCCGAAGGCGGCAACGATGCGCACTCGGTATTCGGTGGCGGCGCCGACGATCTTCCGGGCGCAAAGGGCCGTACGAGCGACTACAACCGTTATCAAAACCATTTCGTGCCCACTCCGGCTATGTATCGATTGTACGATCCGCAAAAGGACGTTCGTTATCAACACAATTTCCTGAGCGCGCAATACGCTTTGCAGGACGCCAAGAATTTCAATTACAGCCTGACGGATGCCACGGCGCGCATCGATATCCTCAAAGGCGATACGGTTATCTATTTCCGTCCATGGAACAATCCCGCCGCGCTTGCACAAAAAGGAATAGACGTGGGCGGAACCAAGAGATACGCCGTGTTGAACAACGACCAAATCGGAGCCGTCGACAAATCGCGGTATCACGATGAAAATCGGTTACCGCCGGTGTGGAAATTCTGGCAACCCGGCATCCAATACGGCGATGCCTGGGGTACATTTGACTTGGCGCTTTTCCGCTCGTCCGAAGCTTATCTGATTGCCGCCGAAGCCATGTTGAAAGGCGCCGGCGCGGGTAAATACGCCTCGGCTGTCGAATACTACAACAAAGTGCTCGATCGCGCCGTAGGTGCGGGCGTCGACCCGTCGTGCGCCGCCGACCCGGGCAATCTTTCTTCTTTGGCTGCCGTGTCGTATCGCGCAACAGCGGCCAACATGAACATCGATTTGATTCTGGACGAACGCGCCCGCGAATTGATGGGCGAATTTATGCGCTGGTTCGACCTGAAACGCACCGGAAAGTTGATTGAACGCGCCACGAAGATGAATCCGTGGACGGCAAGCAGCAAGAGCGAGTTGGATGCGCACCATCTGCTCCGCCCGATACCGCAATCCGAAATCGACCGTTCGACAATTACGGTTCCGCAAAACGACGGTTATAATTAATCGATTGTGTTGCCGAGTTATCAACCTATCAGGTTTCAAAAACCTGATAGGTTTTTCCGATAAATAACTTCGCGCATCATCATGATGCATGATGATACGACATCATAAAGTCGCATTGCATTTTTGCAAAATCGGCAGTGGCTAAATCTGTATAAAAATGAAATTAAAACAATTATCTGTTCTTTCTCTGCTTTTCGCGATATTGACGGGATGCGGCAAAACGGAAATAAAATATCACGACGAGTTTAAAAACGCTCATCATCCACGTGTTTGCTATTGGTTTTTCTCACCCGAACTGTTTGAGAACGATCAGTATGTCAGAGACCTCGACAGCATTGCCGACAATACGCTGTTCGATCTTGTTTTCCTGACGGCTCGCGAAGGCGCCGATTTTTACGATTACGACCGGATGCACCCCATTTTTAAGAAATTGGTGGCGCGCGCACATGAAAAAGGCATCAAAATAGGATTGCAATTGTGGGAAAACATCGAACCGGTTGCTCCGGCCGATGCGCAAAGAATGGTCGTCGACAAGGAAATTGTGCTCGACGATTTCGGAAAAGCAAAGTATACGGCAAAAGTAAAATATATCCGCTTCCCGGAAATGTTGGCAAAATGCGATTTGCTGAAAGTATATGCTTTCAGGAAAACGGAAGACGGTTTTTACGAAAAGGCGACGTTGAAAGACATCACCGATCGTTGCACCGCGGAAACTCCCGACAAGGAAACCGTAAAAATAGCGATCGACGGCGGAAGGGATTTGAAGGGTTACACCGCATACATCCTGACGCAGCAGTACAGCACACGCGGCTGTAAATTCAACGAAAAGGAAACCGATCGGTTCGTTGCGGCATTCAAAGCGTATTCGGATATTCCTTTCGACGGTTTCGCGTTGGACGAGTACGGCAACAAGTTCATCAAGCGCGAACATGTGCTGGAAGCCGAACGCGACACTTTCTACGGACGCTGGTATACGCCGCGGATGGCCGATGCATACAAGTCGGCTTACGGCGAACCGCTCGAAAAAATATTGCTGGACATGCGTTATGCGCCCGTCGGCGAACAGGAAGTGCGCATGCGCGCCGTCAACCGATACATGGATTTCATGCGGGGCGG
>JAVBRP010000247.1:0-3596 GCA_031547815.1 Bacteroidales bacterium
CTTTAGGGGTCGGGGGTAAAATAAAAAAGACACATGCACAAAATTTGGCGGTGAGAGGTATAAGCCCGCTCCGAAAACTCGTTTTACCCGATTTCTAAGCAATAATCATGAGATTATGCCGTTTATACTTTAAAACCAATCAAATATCTAACCGTTATGAATACCCCCACTCTCGATAAGGATTTCACCAACAAAAAAATCTTTGTCGCATGCACCTTCAACGCCCCCGTGAGTAAGGTATGGGCTGCGTTTTCCGAACCCGCGATCCTCGAAAAATGGTTTGCCCCAAAACCTTACCGGGCCATTACCGAAACGTCCGAATTCCGCGAAGGCGGGCATTGGTTATACTGCATGCTGTCGCCCGAAGGCAAAAAAACATGGGGCATCATCCGCTATAAGGAAATACTTGTCAACCAATTCTGGGAAGCCGGCGACTCTTTTTGCGACGAGAACGGCACGATCAATACCGATCTTCCTCAATTGAATTGGCAGCATGAGTTTATGGAAAAGGAAGATACAACAGTCGTGTACGTTACCGTTACTTTGGAAAACGAACAAGATATGCAGCAAATTCTTGAAATGGGGTTTGAGGAAGGGTACAAAACAGCCTTGACCCAATTGCAGGAATTGCTTGGGATGTAACGATCTCTTTCATTGCCGGGCTTTACCTTCGGCGATATCGCTTACGCCGAGTTGTGCGATATCGGGCCGAGATATTGCCTCGGTCGGCTTGTCGTCGGCGCTTTTTCCGCAACCGCCCGTTCGCTCAACCGATCAGCCGCTTGAGCGTAGCGTTTTTTATCATTTCGTGCAAGATCATATCCTTGCGCAGGAATTGAAACAAGTAGCATACCTGATGTTCGGCAGCGTCCTTAAACTCGTCGGGCAGTATCTGCTCCGACAAGTGCAGGATCAAGGCATCCAACGTTGCACTTATTTCCCGTTCCTGCCCGAAGATCCGCACCACCTGCACGGAATTCACCGAAACGGGACTTTGCCGATGTTGGTCGAAAATGCGATTTATATCGTCGATGTGTTCGCGGAACTGATCGAACATCCTCTCCAAAAGCTCCGCGGCAATGTCCTTGGCTTCTTCGTCGAGCGCCGGCAATACCTTTTCGAAGTTTTGCCTGATATCATTAACATGAAGCCGGAGGAAAAAGTCATGCGCCCGGGTGATATAATCTATTGCCGATTCTAAAGGATAAACGCCCGAAATGTTACTTTCCAGGTCGTAATCCTCGAAAGTGTATACATTGGTGACGTATAGAAAAAAATCGCAATCAACACCTTGTGCGTCACATACTTCCTTAACCGATGAACAATTGTTATAGCCGGGCGTGATTCCCAACAAGTCCAAGGAGTCCTGTCTGCGGAAATTGTCTTTCATGACATCCGAAATCAAGGTGGCCGGAGTATAATATATATTTTTCATAAATGTTTTGCGTTAATGTCTTTTAGAAAAAAACGCGATCAAAAAAACGTCCGAAAGTTACAACAATAATTTTAAAAAGGCTGCATGATAATCGTAAAATAAGCATCTCCCGATTTATTTTTTCCCCTTTTTCCCGTATATCCCGCTGATCATCGCGATTTTTTTTTCGTTTCGTCGCCCGAAAAAGATGATGTGCAATCCATCGGGTTGATTTTTTCCGGTTGTTCCCGTCATACGGGTTATTGTTGTTTCGCTTGCACGGAAAGGGTTTCCCGGCCATTCGTGAAAATATTGTTGAAACGGGGCGTACGATCACATTATTTTCAGTAAACGCACAATACTTGTTTGTTTATAAAAGGATTGTTATTTTTGAGGTTTAAAAAAAAACATAATCGACCATATATCATGTCCAACCGTACGAATGAAGCTCTTGTTGCAGCTATGAAACAAAAGGCGCCCAACGGCGACACCCTTGTAAATAAACTCGTGGAAATGCTGTCTTTAAGCAAAGTGGCTATTTATCGGAGACTTAGGAGCGAAGTGCCGTTTACTTACGACGAAGTGACCAAAATCGCCATTCACTACGATATTTCCTTAGATCAGTTGATGGGCGCCGACATCAACCTGAATAAAAGCAAATGGGCGGTGGCGGATTTGGATATGCTTTTTACGTCGACCGGCAATTACCGCCAGTATTGCAACAAAATAAGTTCGTTTGCCGACTTATTCCGGGATATGCAATATGCCCGATCGGCAAAAATGTACTGTGCGGCCAATATCTTTCCGCATACTTTCATTCTGCCGTTCGAGAATTTGAGCCGTTTCTTCTATTATAAATGGAATTATCTTGTCAGCGGGGTAAATCCGAACTATTGCTTTTCCAAAATGGAGACTCCGGCGGAGGTGAAGGAAGTCAACAAACGGTTCATGGAAGAGGCAAAGCATGTGCAGAGAACGCTTTATATCCTCAGCCGGAGCCTCTTCACGGATACCGTCAGCGATATCCGTAAGTTTCACGAGCACGGGCTGATCACGGAAAAGGAACTGGAACTGTTTAAAAAAGACCTGCACGGCTTGCTCGGCATGATTGAGCGGATTGCAGCCACAGGATGCAACGATGCCGGCAAGGAAACGGTGATATACCTGTCAGACATAACCCTGGACGCTTCGTATGTGTACCTGGAATGCGATCATCAAACGCTTTCCATCCACCGTTCTTTTTTTATCGACTCGTTGAATTTCAAGAATTCCACCATTTGCAGGATACAAAGGGATTGGGTTGAAATGCTGAAAAGGTATTCGACTTTGATTACGCAATGCTGCGAATTGCAAAGGTTCGAATACATCGGCAAACAAAGGAAATTGATTGACGAACTTTCAAGCAATGGTTATTGAATGTTGTTTTTTAGCTTCTTTTCCGTATTTTTTTTTCTTGTTCGGCACATCGTAGATTTCCGTGATCGAATGATATGGTTTTCATGATTTTACAACTATTAGTTTCTTAACCAAACAATTTGCAAATCGTATAGTTTATTGAACGGGAGTGTATTGCAATATTTGCTTTTTTTATGCTTGTTGTTTTTTTCGGGCACAATCTTTGTATGGAAATTCGACCACAGAGTAACCCGAAATCATTAAAACAGGAACTTTAAATCATCCGAAAATTGTCAAAATCAACATGAAAGCAATCGATTATATCTTATTATCAATATGTATCGCAGCAGGATGCAAACCCCAAAGCGCCTCCACGGGTCAGAAAAATGAAGCAGCGACCCGGCAACGCTTCACAAGCTGAACCCACAAAAGGAACGCATCCAATCGGAATTGAATTACACACTGAAACGAAAGTAAGACAGACATTTGACGCCCATCCTGTTTCGCAGGATAAAAAACTTGATCAGGTTTTTAGTCTTTGATGTATCCTATCAGATCTTGATGAACTGACAGAGTACATATTTCGTTGTACACACAGAACAGGTCGTGCTTCCGCATGATCCGGCATGATTTAGCAAATATATTTACCTTGAAGAGTCATTTTCTTTACAGATATTGGATTGCATTGATGATGCAATTCAGTGCAGTAGCGGCATCCGCACAATGGAACGGCGGAGCGGGTACGGCCGACGACCCGTACCGGATTGCAACGGCACAGCAGTTGACC
>JAVBRP010000095.1:0-13102 GCA_031547815.1 Bacteroidales bacterium
GCTCGGCGCATTCAGGAGACTGCACCGAACAGTTGCATCCGGCAAACGGCGTTATTTCGCCAACCAATAGATGGCGCGCGAAAAGGCCGTTCGGTAATTTTTATCCTTGAACAAATCCGGTCCGTGTCCGGGCACAATTCCCACCACTTTTCCCTTTCCGTATCGATGTGTATACATGATCACGGGGTCGCTGTCGGGATTGTCGGTGGTCCACAGAGGATGAATATCCGGCGAATGCCACATTTTTCCGTAGATTTCGTCATGCAAAGTAAAGGATTCGTCCATACCTTGCGTAATAAAATGCTTTTTGTCCGCCACCTTCACGGGAATATCCGTATCGTGCCTGTATCGGGACACCGGGTATTTTACGCCGTTCACATCCTGCTCGCTCATGAAATATTTCATACCCGCAATTTCGGCAAATTCGGGCCATGTGTTATAAGTAAGCAGCCCGTCGTGGTGAATCAGTACGGGCTTTCCGCCGCGTACCGCATCGGCCAGATGTTTTCGCGCTGGTTCGGGAAACTCGTCCAAGCAGATGTCGTAGAACACGATAACGTCATATTTGCCCGAATTCTCGGGCTTGAACAATTCCTGCGATTCGGCATTGTTGTATACTTTCCATGCAGCGTTCTCCACACAAGCGAGCAACGGGTCGTACAGCTCGTGGTTGAATTCCGGGTTCATGCCCGAAATCAGGGCTACGCGGATTTCCTTTTCGGTGCTGCATGCAAATGTGCAGCCGATCATTAAGATCAATAAAATGTTTTTCATTCGATTTTTGATTATTCACTAACGCTCATGAGAACGCTTCGCTAAGTTTTTGATTGACTATTTTTATCCGAAATGTGCTTTTATTTTTTTAAGAAAGTTAATTTCATCTCCTTGACATTATATCTTGGCTGTTCGCAATAAAACCGGATCTGATGTATCCCCGCGGTGAATGCCAATCGAAGCGGTGTAGCGGGATTCCATTTCCATTTATACCACTCCCCATTGGCGGGAATATCCACACTGCCTGTCCGGTTTTCTCCATCCACTTCCATGTGAAATTTACCGTTGGTTGTTCCCGAAGTATGCAATTGACAGAGGTATATGCCGGCATCATTCACTTCTACCGTGTATTGAACCCATTCCCCGGTTTCAATGTGGCTCAGGTTCATTTCGGGCGCTTCGATATCTACGGGAATGCTGAACGGATCATTACCCGAAAGCCTGTACCGGTCAGTCCCTCCCCGGTTTATTTCGTCGGTTTCGTGGAAGGCTATTCCTTCGCCTCCGATATCAAAGTCACTCATCGGGATAATGCAGGGCTTACCGGCAGAGAGTATGTGCGGACCCTTAAACGGCCCGTTGATCACAGGATGCATATCTCCGTCCCGGTCGAGCAGGAACGGGTTGCCTGCCGCAACCGGTTTGCTACCCTTGTAATAGACCGGAAAATAGCCCGTAGCCTGTCCTACAGCAGAGAAAACGCCGAAATTCCCTTCAATGCGCCCTCGTGCTATGATATTGCGTGTCGACTGATGGCCCACAACCGCCAGGTAGACTCGTCCGAAACTATCCGGAGGCGATACGGTAAGCGGAACACGGATATCGGAGAAACCTTCATATCCGGACGATACATCGGTGTAATTGTTGTCTTGTAATAATGGAGGAATGTCTTCCGGGGGTAATTGCATATTCTCCTTTTGAATAACAAATGTTTTTCGGTAAATCTTATTTTGAACAACTTCGATTGCCTGATGCGTAGCGCCGGGCGGAGTTTCGGTACCCAGAAATGAAATATGCTTTCCCGTGCTGTCGCAAACGGAATTCCATGAATGACCGGCACTCCGGCCCGTGTAAACAGGTGTAAAATCAATGGTTACCGGGATGCCCAGACCTCGCATGGCAAAGGCGGCAAAGGCAACTATCTTGTCGCAACTTCCCCGCGTGGAGGCCATCGATTGCGAAAAGGTCATATCGGGAAAGTCTTTATCTAACCTGAATTTCGGCAAAACCCCATTGACAATTTTACAGGCTTCTATGGCTGTCATGTTCGGTTTGCTTAACTCCGTGTCCAGCCCGGCAAAGCTTGCAAGTACTTTTTCTCGCCAGTTTTCGAGCGGTTCCGTGCCGATCCTGTACGGTAGTATTTCTTCGCAAAAAACATCAAAACTGATATGCTTGCCCCACGGCCGTTCCTGCCACACCTTGAATGCCAGATCGATATTGTTGATCAGGTAAACTGCGGTAATGTACTTCAGGTCCTCTTTAATAACCGGCTCACCTAATTGATAGGCATTGGATACCGGTGCTTTATCGGGGGAGCTTGTCCAGCGGAGCATAGCGCTTGCTACATCGTTCCACGGTGCATCGTAATATTCCGAATACTTGTCGGGCATATTCATAATCAGGAACTCGGCAGCGTGGAGTTTCAAACTGTCGGCAGGGTGTTTACCATAATATTTCAGTGTTTTTTCCAATTCGCGACGATTGCTGCCCGCTTGTTTTAAAACGTCTTCTATTTCGGGCGAATAGCGAGTACAGGAAAGTGATAGACAAACTAATAATAAAAGGATTGTTCGCATTTTTTTATTACTTGAAAAGTTTGGTAAAACCGGAGGCCGCACACCATCCGAGTTGTTGATAATATGCGTTCAGGTCGTCCCTTTGCAGATGCGGTATGTAGCAACTCAAACCGCAATAGGTATTTATTTCGTATTGTTCAATAAACATCGGCGTATGCGCTTTATACAATACTGTTTTGTTGAGCTGTTCCATCAATGCCTGTTTATCGACATCCGGGAATGCATGGTTTATAAAATCAAAAAAGTCAAATATATATTGTTCTCCGTATACATCCAACCGTTGCACACGCGTACGTTCAAAACTGCCGAGACCAAAAGCGTTTTCCGAGATCAGTATTTGAACGAGCGCGGCCAAATCATCCAATTGTCGTGTATCGATTAATGATACGGTAGCCGAACGATATGCACCCGACAAATCATCATAGAATTTGAAATAACGCTCCGCCACCTTTTTCAAATCCGGATCGGACGATATTAATTCCGGAATGATTTGATCGTAAGGAAATCCTTCGTAAATGGTTTCGGTGGAAGATGCGATAATGTAATCCGCCTTGTCCTTTAATTCGTATGCAACTTCAACAGCGCCCATCAAACAGGCATCGAAAAGTATGTAATCGAAATGTACCGGCAAAACATCGACCAATGCGGGAATGTCCGTTTGCTTGCCGTTGTCGTCCCCGAATGATTTCAATTTACTCCCCGCCGGAAGCCACGAAGTGCCGTGCGACCACAGAATCAATCCGTAACTTTCGGCAGGGTACATGCCGATGATGTCATTCAATACTTGCCGCATTTGTGATGCATCGGCAGAATTGAACTCCGGGTAGTTTTTGATGACTTGACCGCCGTTCGGTTTTATTTTCAGAATATACGGAGTTGCACCTACCGGGTCGATAAAAACAATCAGATTGGTTCCCTTTTCCGAAAAACCTTTCTTCATTTCTTCAATATCGGCATCGGCATCGCCCGACAGGTCGTTGTCGGCAGCCATGTAAACAATGATGGTCCGTTTCACCGGCACATCAGCGGCATTCTTACCACACGAAACAAAATATGCCAGACATAACAGGAATCTTAAAGCATATTTAATAGCATGTTGCATATATAATCCGTCAGTTCGTCTTTTTTGCAGATAAAGACCTTTCATAATCTGCTTGTTGTCCTTATTTATTGCCCGATTCGTCTTACTGTGATCCCACCACTAACTATCTTCCAGCCCTTTGCCTCAGCAATGCTTTGGTCGCAATCTGCCGAGCCGGGATTATCTCTTTTGTCTATTGCTTTTGTCACTTCAACTTCGCCTTCAAGTTTGTCGGGTACAGCAATATTGTCGTGTAGCGTAGCGAATAAATTATTCAATGCAGCGGCCGTGAATTGATTATTCGAGCAATACAAATGTACCAGTACGGTATTTTGGCTCACATCCAATGAAGTTAATCGATTATTCGAGCAATACAAACATTTCAGCATGGTATTTCGGCTCACATCCAATGCGATTAATTGATTATTCAGGCAACTCAAATATGTCAGCGCAGTATTTCGGCTCACATCCAAAACAGTTAATCGAGTACCCGAACAATCCAAGTATTCCAGCTCGGTATTTCGACTGACGTCCAATTCGGTTACCGGATTATAGCTGCACCACAATCTTGTCAACTCGGTATTTCTGCTTAGATCCAATGCGGTTAATCCAGTACGCCAACAACACAAATATGTCAGTGCAGTATTTCGGCTGACATCCAAAGCGGTTAATTGATTATCGTTGCACCTCAATTCTGTCAGCACAGTATTTCGACTGACATCTAAAGCAGTTAGTTGAGTATCCGAGCACTCTAAGTATTCCAAAGCAGTATTTCGGCTGACATCCAATTCGACTAATTGATTTTCCCCACACTTCATTTTTTTCAGCGCAGTATTTCTGCTTACATCCAAAGCGGCTAATTGATTATCGTTGCAACTCAATTCTGTCAGCGTAGTATTTCGGGTTACATCCAATTCGGTTAATAAATTATTGCTGCACCACAATCTTGTCAACGCAGTATTCCTGCTTACATCCAAAGCGGTTAAATAAATATACGGGCAAAGCAGATCCGTAATATTTTCGCCGGTTATTGTAATCGTTCGGGGAATTGTGTCGGAATAGCGCCGGCTTATCCTCGGGGATGGCTCATCGTCGTTATGTCCGGTAAATACAATTTCCACCGTTTCTTTCTCCGAGCCGTCGCCCCAATCAACTGTTGCAATTCCTGAACCTTTCAACCAAATATCTACACTGTCGGCACTCGTGGACATGGTTATTATTCCGTCGACGTCTTTCCCGCTTCCCCACACTAAAGACGGAAACATCCCGGCGGCGATTAAAAATAAATTTGCCCGCTTCATTTTACTGAATTTTTAATGATACATAAAATTAAAACTTTTTCAATTTTTAATATGGTTTTAGCCCAATGAGGTTTGAAAATCGGCAAAAGTGACGATATGACAAAAAATAAACCTTCTTTAAGAGAAAACAAATCTGCAAAATCCCCATTTTCGATAGCTCGCCGAAACCAATAATCAATTCCCCGGTCTAATACTCCGCCACCAATCCCAGCCATTTCCCCGCCGAAGTCACCCAAACTTCCTTGTAACAGGCGTTGTTGGTTTGCGGCCAATACGGGATATCTTCATTGTCGAGGCTGCGGATACCGACCGGCATTTCGCCCGTTATTTCGCCCGAGGAGAAGCTGTCCATTTGCGGATAATTGTATCCTTCGCCGTAAATCAGCGATTGCCCGAACGGGTTCTTGCCCACCGTCCAGTACAATTGTTCGCGCCCGATCCGAAGCAGTTCTTCGTCCTTGAGGAATTTCCCGCAGATGGCGGCCGCTTTTCCCGTTGACAAATGGATGGCGGTGTTACCGTTGAAGATGCTGAACCATACGGGAAAACGTTTTATATAATGCTCTCCGTCAAGCGGGACGCCTTTTTTCACCTGTTCTATGTACAGTTCTTCGGCGTTGGCCGGAGGGAAAAGATGCAGGCGGTAGAAACCCACGGAATCCCGATGTTCATCAATGTGATACACTCCGGCGGGTATCATGCCGTAAGGAGCAGTATAAGGCATCAGACTTTTCAGATAATCGCCGTAAAGACGGATCGACGACGCCCAACGGCTATAATCGGCGTGATGCGGTTGCGTTTCGCAAAGCAGCGTCAAAGCCTGCATGTATACCTGCTCGCGCGATTGGTGGATGTAATGTACGATGGATTTCCGCGATCGGTCGCGATAAAAAAATCCTCGCGTTTTGTTCGGGTCGTTCAACGGTTCGCGGCGCTGGCAATCCAGCGTATACTTGATGAATTCGACCGCTTTCTCGGCATAACGAGGGTCGCCCGTGAGTTTGAAGAGCATGCTCGCCGCCCACGAAACGGTAGCCGTATACTGGCTTTCGGACGTGTTGTAGCTGTGCTCGTAGAAATGGATAAATTCGCCGTACCCGACTTCTTCATGTCGTTTCATCGCAAACGCGAAATCTTCTTCGGCAACCCGCCGTAGGTATTCCCGCAGCATCGGATCGCGATCGACGGTCATGGCGGCATAAGCCTCGTATGCGGCATACAGAAAATTGTCGAAAGCAAGATTTTGTACACGCACGGTCGAGATGTCGTCCAACGTGCCGAACACGCCGTCCTGCCAAATCAACAAACCGACGCTGCTTGCGCGATGGCCGTCGCCGTAGCGGTTGCGCAAAACGAACTCCAACCCCCATTCGGCTTCTTCCAGCAAGCGCGCGGCAAGCGGTTCGTTCGTATCTTTCAGTTTGCTGTACGCTTCGAGCAGGGCAAAGGTCACGTCGCCGGTTTGAAGCGTTTGCTGCGACAGGTCGCCCGCATCGTGCCAGCCGCCCGCGTAGGAAATCATCTTGCCGTCGTGCCGCGAACAAAGATCGGTGTGGCATGTGCCGTGCTTCCCGGGAACGGGGTATCCGCAGCGTTGGCAAAAGATAAAATTAAGCACTCGCCAAAGCGAACCGTCCCAAATATCCGCACCGATGCGGAACGGCGGTGTCGTAACATCTCCCGTTTTCAACCGGTAGGCGCCCGGCCGGTCGAAAGCCGAAAAGTCGAGCACATCGAACTCGCCGATGCCGGTTTTTTCCCGTTTCACTTGTCCGGCGTAAACCGTTTTGCCGTTTTGGGCGTTCAACAGTTCGAAACGGTTGTTGCGTTTGTTGTTATCTGCCTTGATGATGGCTGTTTTGCGGTCGCCCTTCATATAACCGGTAGCGGAATACGCCACATTGTTGCCGGCAGGCATCCAACCGCTCACCGGGTCGGGATCTTCCACTTGTTGCAGTTCTATCTTGTCGATATAATAGATGGCCGAGTCGCCGGTTGTCCTGTCCTTACCTTTCAAACTGACGCTAAAACCGATTTTCGATACCTTATCCCGTTGGTACTCGCCGATGTCCAAAAAACATCGGTTCCATTTGCGATTCTCCAAGTTAACCAAGTGTCCGCCCGATTGGCGATTATAACCGGCTTTTTTTGCTCCTTCGTTCACGAAAGTGAAATCGATATTCACCACCCGCGCCCCCTCGCAATCGGGATAAATGTAAAAAGCGATGCGGTTGTACTTTTCCCAATCGACGCCACCTGCCGCATAGTTGACACCGGCATTGCCATAAACGGCGTAATCCGGATCTGACGGTGAGCCTTTTGCCCTTTTGCCCGTGAAAGTGGCAAATGACAGACGCACACTTCCGTTGCCGGATATGGTTGTCGCTTTCGAAAATGTCATCGCGCCCCGGCCCGAGGCGCTCCATCCGGCAAGGGTCGTCGACGAAGAAACCGCCGACAACGGCTCGTTCAGCAGGATTTTCTTTTTCAATCCGTATGCTTCGTACGAACGGCTGTTGTCCAACGGCAAGGGACTATGAATGAATCCGGTTTTGACGATATCCCTGTCTAACGATTCGTCGCCGGTCAGGTGGAGCTGTTGTCCCGAAACGATGCCGCAACCGGCAATAAGCAGGAATAAGAATATTGATTTCGGCAAATGTAAATAATTACATTTTGTTGAGAAATGATCGCTGTTTCTTTTATCCATTTTATTTGTTTTTAGCAGCATGAACGTCTACGGCTTCGCCTTTGACAACCCGTTCAAACGCATGAATGCCCGGTTCTATTTTACCGGTGGTAAACTCCGGCACATTGTACGATTTAAGGAACCGGTCGTAAAATTGAGGATCCTTTTGCGGCACCGGGAAGGGTTTCCGGAATTTTCCGGCGGAGTCGAAATAGGCAATGTACGGACGGGTATACAATCCATCCATCCTGCGGCTGCTGAAAATGATCCACCGGCCGGTGGTCGACCATGAATGGTAACTGTCGCTTTCGGCGCTGTTTACTTCGGGCATCGGTGTCAGTTCGCCGGTTTCAACTTGCAATAAATATAAGTCGTTATCCTTGTGCCATATAGGAAATGTGCCGTAATCGGACAGGCAAACGACCATGTGCCGGCCATCAGGCGAAATGCGCGGGAAAGCAATGCTTTTGCCCATCCTTGAAGGTTGCAATACGGTATCAGCCTTGTTGCCGATTTTTCCTGTTTGCGGATCAAAATCGATTCGGAAAAGGTCATACCGCAAAGAATTGTAATTGTCGGGCATCTTTACCGCCGGTGCGCTGCAAAAATACAGGGATTTCCCATCGGGCGACCATTCGGGAAAAGTTTCGAACATCTCCGGTGAATGGATCAACGGGTGCGTATATACGGATTGTGTTTCCGTATCGTAGATGATGAGGTCGGAAGCGCTGTCGTATACTTCCACCTGATTGTTATTTGTGGAATGGAATGCCTGCGACGTCTTGTTGGTTGAAAAGGCAACGTATCTTCCTCCGGGATGCCAACGCGGGTAAACAGCGGCTGAAACATTATCCGGGGTCTTGGTATTCAGTTTTGTGAGCCGGCCGTTATCGTTGAGTATGGTTCCCGCATGTGCGGCCCTGACGTGAAGGAGCATTTTCCGGGGATCGTTTTTACAAAAGGAATGGCAGTTCATGCAGCTTCCGTCCGTCATTGTATTCAAAAGTACAGGCGTTTCATCAAAAGTTTCCAGGCACCTTTGGTAAATGCCCATCTTTCCCCAAAACTCATAGCCCGGCTCAATCAACCGGTAAGCGATGTAAGGATCAACGGGTTCGGGAGCAATATCCAGTGTTATGTCGCGATATTTCACCCATCCCGCTGCTTCTTTTACAAAAGGATGTATGGTTAACTTCTTTCCCGGGTTATCTTTCAATATCTTTCTCCATTTCCTTATCGGGATGACGACATTATTGCGGCATTGCACATCGAAGGAGTCACGGCCTGCAACAAAACGAACCGTACATTTTTGGTGATCGCCTCCGATGCGGAAATTCAAAGGTGCAATGTTGGACGGTATGACAACATCCGAATAGTCGGGGAATGTAATCAACGGCTTGTCGACGGCGGCGTATTGTTGTACACGGGTGCAGGATGATATGATACACAACAATATGACGGATATCAGTATCTCAGTATATGTTTTTTTCATCTTCTTTGATTTTTTGCACGTTGACTAACGGGAACTTGACGTAGAACCAGTATGTGTCTTTGTATCCGTCTTCCAGTGCTTTTTGTATCTCTTTGCTCATTGCCGAGGAAACCAATACGTCCATCATCTCGAAACGTTCGCGGGTATCGCGCGAAACAGGGTAACGCTCATAGAAACTGTCGTCGAGCTTGTTGAGGTGCTTGTATAACATCAGGAATTCCGCATAATGAACGGGAATGCGCGGATACGGGAAGTTGGAAAAATAACGGTCGTAACAATTTTTCGCTTTTTCAAACTCCCGTTCCAACAGGTAATAAGCCATGAGGTATTCAAATACCGTCCGGTTTCCGGGGTTATCTTCCAGGATGGACGCCAATGCAACCGACATGTCGCGGACGAAAATGTCTTTCATCACAATTGCCGACGGATATTTTGCGCCTCGTTTTTTAGTGTAATTCTTGTAGAATAACGTTTTGTCCAATATTTTTTCGTATTTTGCCGATAGGGCGCTGTCCTGCCGGATGACGGCACATTCGAGCAATCGTTTCAGATTGCGGATATTCGGTTCCTTGACGCTTGCATATCCTATCATCGATTCATAGGCGTAGTGCTGCGCTTCGTTGATCAGTCCCAACCGGTAGAACAATTCGCTTTTTGCCTGGCAGGAAAAATTGTCCTGCAGATCAAGTATCAGCCCCGGCGCCCCGATCTGATCGTAACAAAACATTTTTTCGGCCAATTGTCCTGTTTGTTGTAAAGCAAGATTGGTATAGAAGCAATTAAGAGGCCCGACGGGCGTTTCTTTACCGGTATTGATCACACTTTCCCAATTGTCATTTTCGGCATCGAATCCCATTTTTACGATATTCCCGGTGGTGGGATTGTAATGTTTCAGTATAATGACCAAGAGGATGACACCGACACCGATATTGTATGCCGGCATCCATTTGCGGCCTGCTTTCACATTTTTAAACAGCATTCCGACCGCGGGTACGACAATAACCGACAACAGGGCAATAACGCGGAAATCGGTCCAATACGCATCCGGGTAGCGGAAAGGCGTAAGCGCAATGCAAGCGTCTTTGAAAGAAACCGGGTAGAAAAAATACCAAAGCGCAACAGGAACAGACAGGGACAAAACGGCTGACGGTACTTGCTTCCGATAACCCTTTTGCTGTTGGGAGAAGGAATAAAACACAAAGAGCAGCAGGCTTAGTACGACATTTCCACCGACAAGGATGTAGAAAACGGATGTCGTTACCGGAATAAACAAATAATAAAACTTGCTCCGGGCCATCCTCGTCAATAAGATGAATCCGCATAATGCAACCATGACCGCCAACTCGTCAACTATATCGAAATGCAGGTTGATACTTGCGGAGAGAAACAGCAGCCCCGGAATAAATGCCGCGATGAACAAACTCCCGAAAAGGGAAAACTTGTCCGATACCGATTTGAATATCTTGCAGAATCCCAAAAAGATAAGAAGGTAAATGCCTGTTCCCGCCACAGGATAATAGAAAAACCCGGTGAGGAAAGATGCTGCATAAGCTGTTATTCCGCCCGGCCTTTCCAAATATTGAAAGAAGTATTCCGGGGAAAATAAAAACATCTGCGACTGTTCCCTGTAAAATAAACACAGATGCCGGTTCAAAAATAAATACCACCAAACGACAAAAACCGACAAAAGAAAACATGCAAAAAGCGGCAATATTCTTTTTTTTGTATTTTCATCGGAAAGATTTGGTTTCATCGGGTTATGAATTTATTGCTTGCAAGTATACATTTGAGTCCGCTCCGAAAAGTCTTTTTACCCCTAAATCCCCTAAAGGGGACTTTCGCAAAGCGCGGTAAACAGAGGTTCCCCTTTAGGAGTCAGGGGTGAAACCGGCGCATTGTATGCTTTTCGGAGTGGGTCCACATTTACAATTTGAAACGATATAATTACCTGCCGACGTACTTGAATTCCGGCCGCAACGTGTATTCATGCTCGGTGGGAAAATCGTCGGGCGCTTTTTGGGTAACCGCGCCGGTAGCAGCCCATTCGGCGCCGCGCGACAAGGTTACCTGAAACCCGGTGCACTCCATCGAATAGCGCAACTCGGGGTCATTGCCGGCATGTCCCAACAAGGTGACGAAGATTTTTCCTTTCCCGTATTTCACCGTCCACATCATCGGTTCGTGACGCCCGGAGCCGCCGTCCTTCACATCGTCACGGGTGGTGGCAAGGATTTCCATATTTTGGGCAGGCCCGCGCAGCTTCGAATATATCTCGTCCTTGAAATGCCGCCACACGGGATTCAAGCCCTTGGTGATCGGATGCTCCGTGTTGCGGTGTTCTATGGTCGATTGGCGCTGCAAGGCGTGATGTCCGGCCCAGCCCGGCGAATAGTCGTACACGAATTTGCCGTCGGCCCAATATACGTAAGGCCCGCTCTTCTCGTCGCGGCGATCCCACGCGCCCAGCCCCGTCATCTTGTTGTATTCGGGACGGTCGGCCATAGGGATTACCGACGAGTGGATCACCACCACGCCCCCGCCTCCGGCAACGAACTTTTCAAACTTTTTCATCGTTTCTTCCGACCAAGTGGCGCCGCCGTAATTGATCACTACCAAATCGTATTTCGAGAAATCGGGATTGTAAAGCGTTATATCTTCGCCCCACGCGGGTGTCTTGACGATTTCGACCGTGAAAAGCCCCGTATTTTCGAGTATTTGTTTGACGGCGTCGCTGCCGCCTTCCCACCAGTGGCTTCCGTCCTGACCGGTGGCGATCATGGTCGCGATTTTCTTTTGTGCACTTGTGTCGACAACAAGAATGCTGAATATCAAAGAAACCAATAATATGCGGATCGTTTTCATGATGATTTATATTTTGGACTTGTCACCCGTCACTTGACGCTCGTCACTTTCATCACCCCATTGTATACCGCTTTTCGCAGGGAGCCGTCGGGGTCGTCGCCGTCGTAATCCCAATACATGGCCCCGAGCATCTTTCGGTTGAGCAGGTACTCGCATTTGATGCCGATGGAACGGACATTTTCGTACGTACAGACGTATTCGCCCGAGGCATTGGTCAGATACGGCACTTTGGCGGTGTCGTCCCAGTTGTCGGTAAATCCTTCCAAATGGACAATGTTCTTGTAATCAATGAAATTAGCGATACCCGATCTCCCATGTCCGTAGAACGGGATGCCCAGCGTGAGTTTCTCCTGCGGTATCCCGGCTTCGACATGCGCATTGACCGATTCCTCGCCGCACGACCAACCGGTGTGTTCCGAGCGGTACAGCGCCGAATGGTGCTTCGGCGGCGATGCCATATCATAAGTCATGATATTCACAAAATCGATGTACCGGTTGACGGCATTGAAATCGATGTACTTGGCGCTCGCATTCGATGCCAGTGTAAGGAGTTTATCGTTCCCGATGGCATTGCGAATATCCTCCATCAACAGCGTGAAGTTCTTGGTATCGTCGGGCGATGCGGATATTTTAGCCATGTTGCTGCCGGGAAATTCCCAATCGATGTCGATGCCGTCCAGCGCAAATTGCTGCACCACTCTTTGACAATCAGCCGCAAAAGCTTTACGGAAACCGGCGTCGGCAGCCATTTCGCTAAACCGGCCGCTGCCCCATCCGCCAATCGAAAGCAACACTTTCAGCGACGGTTTTTGCTGCTTCAAACCGGTAATCATCTTCAAACGGTCTTCGTTGTCGATGCGAACGCCGTTAAATGTGTTGTTCACATGCCCGAAAGCGTAGTTGATATGTGTCACATACGCCGGGTCGGGAACAATCCTGCTCCACGACGTAACGTAAGCCAATACCACCTGGTTTTGATTTTCAGGCTCACTGGCCATACAGTTATAACTTACAATACAAAGAAATAAAACTATCTTAATGGTTTTCATTCGATTATGCATTTAGGTGACGATTGAACTGCGTCACACGTCATTTGTTATTTGT
>JAVBRP010000223.1:0-7123 GCA_031547815.1 Bacteroidales bacterium
ACGGGGAATTTTCGTCGCCGAAATTACTCACCTCCGTTCGTGAGATCGCTTACGCTAAGTTGTCCGTAGGACAACCACGTCAATAGAGAAAGGCGCCCTAAGACATTCATTTGTCCGTAGGACATAAACGAAGAACTTACCGGCCCTGCCCTAAAGGGGAGTTTCGGTATACCGCGCTTTGCGTAAGCCTCCTATCAGGTCTCAAAGACCCGGCAGGTTTTCCGAGAAGACCTGTCGGGTTTGACTTCGTCGTGCTCGTAAACTCGGTTTCAAAACCCGACAGGTCAGCCGCGTCATCAAGGCTTTTTGCACAGCCTCTTTGTATGGCGATTTATCCGTCGACGCTTTTATTTTCGCGCGAAATCGGATACCTTTGTTTGTCTTTTTAAATCACGATAATGAAAAATTTTCCGTTTGTATTGCTCTTTATGTTGCTATCCGCCTGCTCGGCGCCCGAAAACCGGCTGACCGACGGCTTGTGGCGCGGCGTGTTTCTCGTGTCCGACACCGAAATTCCGTTTCTTTTCGAAGTAACGGCCTCCGATTCGGAGAATGCCGTCGTTACGCTGATCAACGGCGAAGAACGTGTCGACTTGACGGGCGTTGCTTACCGCAACGATTCGGCGATTATCCCGATCAAGGCGTATGATGCCGTTTTGGAAGCCGAAGTATCGGGCGGTCAAATGAGCGGCCGATTGGTGAAATTGTACTCCGCCGCACCGAGCGCACGTGTGCCGTTTACCGCCCGGAAAGGCGCCGCGCCGCGATTTGCCGACACCGGCGAAAAGGCAACCGTGTCGTTGTCCGGCCGATGGGAAATCACCGTTCCCGAACGCGATTCGGCAAAGCAAGTCGGCGTTTTCCGGCAAACGGAAACCGGATACCTGACCGGTTCGATCCTCACCCCGACGGGCGATTACCGCTATTTGGAAGGAACGGTGCAGGGCGCCCGTTTTTATTTGTCCGCTTTCGGCGGAATGACGCCTTATCTGATTAAAGGCCGATGTGCGGATGCCGACAATTTCGCGGCCGAGTTTGTCACACCCGGCGGAACGACCCGCTTTGAAGGGAAGCGCAATCCCGACGCATCTTTGCCCGATGCCTACGCCGTGACGTCGCTCAAAGTCGGGCATACTTCGCTCGGGTTCCGGCTTCCCGACCTCGACGGTAAACTTGTATCGCTGTCCGACCCGAAATATCAAGGCAAAGTGATCATCGTTTCCATTTTGGGAAGCTGGTGCCCCAACTGTTTGGACGAAACGGCCTTTTTGGCGCCGTGGTACAAGGCAAACAGGCAACGCGGGGTGGAAATCGTCGGCTTGGCATTCGAGCGGAAAGACGATTTCGAATATGCCCGAAAGCAATTGTCGCAACTCAAAGAACACTACGGCGCGGAATACGACATTCTGTTTGCGGGCAAAGCGGGAGACGAAACAACCGCGAAAGTCCTGCCCGAACTGAGTAAAGTGGCATCGTACCCGACAACGATTTTTATCGACAAGAAAGGCGCTGTGCGGAAAATTCATACCGGATTCAACGGCCCCGCCACCGGAAAATTTTACGAGGAATTTAAAGCGGAATTCAATCGAACGGTCGACGAACTGATCGAAGAGTAATTTTGCAGGAATGTCGAAAAAATGTTTCCGAAATTTCCGCTTATCGATCGGTAAACTTTATGCGCTCATCGTTGTTATCTGATGCAGCTTTGAATTATTCCGAAAAAAAAGATACTTTTTGGTATGTCTTTTGCAGGGGTTGTTCATATTTAGCACAAGAAAAATTATCAATTTTTATTAATTAAAATTTAAAAAGATGAAAAAAGTAAACAGATTGTTGATTTTACTGATGTTGGCAGTGCCTTTCGTTGGGTTTACGGGTTGCGATGATGATGACGATGATAATCCGAAAAGCGATACCAAATCGATAGAGGGCGTATATAATGGCGCATTAACCAATACCGTGGCGGAAATAAATATTCCGAATGTGGATATAACCGTTACTTATATTTCCGAGACTAAGGTTAATTTAGCTTTTATCGAAATAATCCCCATTAAAGCCATTTCTCAGAATCTTCCTCTTAATGTGAATTGCGACTGTGACGTAGAATTTGCAAATGGTGTTTACAAACTTAAAGGTAATACAAGTACAAATATACCCGGTTTGGGAGATATTCCCGTAAAGATAGATAACAGCACCATTGATGGGACGGGCAAGGCAAATTTCAAAATTACGCCTACCGTTATGCTACTTCCTATTGAGATCACTTTCACCGGAACAAAAGTGACAGATAAGTAAATTCTAATCATGATTCAAGAAGCCTGTTCGCGACAACAGGCTTTTTTAATGCGGTAATCTGTGTCCTATCCGTGAATAATTCGTACTTTTGAAATCGCAAAAAACAAATGATGAGACATCATAAAATTTTGAAATTCGGTTGCACATTCTTTATTTTGACAGTTATAACAACGGGCGTTTTCGGGCAAACCGTCACCGGGTATGTTCGCGATGCCGATACCGAAGAAGCCCTGGCCGGCGTCAATATCTTTTACAGGAACAAAGACAATATGGCCGGCGCAACAACCGATGTCGACGGTCGATACGAAATCAAGGTTTCGAACGGCGGCGAAATACTCAATTTCAGTTACCTCGGTTACGAATCGCAATTGCACCCGGTGGTGGTGCGCAAAGACCAAACCGTAACGCTTAACGTGTTGATGAAACAGCAATCGGAGATGATGGAAGAAGTGGTGGTCAGCGCCGGCCGTTTCGATCAGAAATTGAGCGACATCACCGTTTCGATGGAAGTCATCAAACCTGAAAATATAGTCCGGCAGAACGCAACAGACTTGAGCAAGGTGCTCAACACGCTGCCGGGCGTGGACGTTACCGATAAGCAGCCCTCCATTCGCGGCGGCAGCGGCTGGACCTACGGCGTGGGAAGCCGCAGCCAGGTGCTGGTCGACGGCATGTCGGTGCTGACTCCGGGCGTGGGCGAAATCAACTGGAACACCATCCCGATGGAGAACGTGGCGCAAGTGGAGGTTCTGAAAGGCGCTTCGTCGGTGCTTTACGGATCGTCGGCGCTCAACGGATTGATCAATGTGCGCACGTCGCGGCCCGGCACCGATCCGCAAACCACCGTCAATGCATACCTGGGCGTATATCTCGATCCTTCGAACGAGGGTTATGTGTGGTGGGAAAAAGATTTTTGGCACGACGGAAAATTTTTCGTCAAGCCTGCCTTGCGTCCGAATCTTCTTTACGGAATCCGCAATCCGATATACACGTCCACCGATATTTCGCACGCACGGCGTATCGGCAATTTCGACGTGTCGGGCGGCCTCGATATGTACACCAACGAAGGCTTCCGGCAAGGCGACTACAACCAACGCATCCGCTTCGGCGGCAACGTCACGTATCATCATCCCAAAATATCGGGGCTTAACTACGGCCTGAATTTCAATTACCTGACCAACAATTACGCGGGATTTTTTATCTGGCGTTCGGCCGACGAGCCTTATGTGCAATCGGCTATGGCCAACATGAGCCGTCAGGGAAACTCGTTTTACGTCGATCCTTTTTTCAATTACGTGAACAGCGACAAGGGCATCACGCACCGGTTCAAAAGCCGTTATTATCATAAAGCCGATCAGATTTTCTCGCATCCGACAAGTAAATCGATTACCGAGATCATGACCGCTACCGGTTTCGACATCAATACGCTTCCCGATTTGGTGACGCTGGTTCAATCGTATACCGGTATGGAGCCGTTGGATTATTTGCAAATGATTGGCGAAAGCGGCGGAATACCGCAACTGGTACGGAAAATTGAAGGCGAATTGAAGCCTTTCTTCCCGACCGCCAAAGCGCCCGATATTGTCGATTTCATGTCGTGGGCTATGGCACGCACGCCGTTCCCGTCGAGCGAGACGGATATCGCCGGGTGGCTGCTCGAATCGACCGCTCCCGGGAACAATAACGGCCCGGCCGACGATACGAACTCGGCTTATATCGATTACCAGTTCGGTAAGAAATTCGGTTCGGCAAACATCACCGCAGGAACCACTTACGAGCATACCGACATGAATTCGAGCGTCACCGGTTCGCACCAAAGCGACAATATTGCGTTGTTCGTGCAATACGACCAAAAGTTTTTCAACAAGTTGAATCTTTCGTTGGGGATGCGTACGGAATACTATCGGGTGGATTCGCTCAAGCGGGAAGCCGAAACCGATATTTTCGGATGGAAAGCGCCGTTCAAACCTGTTTTTCGCGGCGGGCTGAATTATCAATTGGCCGAAGCGACTTACATTCGGGCTTCCGTCGGGCAAGGTTACCGCTACCCGTCGCTTACCGAAAAGTTCATTTATAAGGATATCGGCGGCATCTCGGCGTATCCGAACAATGCGCTCAAGCCCGAAAGCGGCTACAATGCCGAATTGGGGATCAAGCAAGGTTACAAGTTCGGCGATTTCATGGGTTTTTTGGACATTGCCGGGTTTTATACCGCATATAAGGATATGATCGAATTTCAATTCGGATTGTTCAATAACAGTACGTATGCCTACGTGGACAACATGACCGATGTGATCGGCATGATCATGAGCCGGCAAACGCCCGGGTTGGGAACCCGATTCACGAATGTCGACAACGCCCGCATTTCGGGTTTCGATGTGTCGATCAACGGTTTGTGGAATATCAATTCGTCCGCCAAGTTGACATACAGCCTCGGTTATGTTTTCATCGAGCCGGTGGATCCCGATTGGAAGGAAAAGAACGCGGAAGAAGCCGCCAAAGCGGATGATCCGTTGGCGATGAAAGAGAAATCGAACGATTCGAAATACCTGAAATATCGCCAAAAACATTCGTTGAAAGGCGTATTCGACATTCACCGGAACCGTTTGACGCTCGGCACCAACCTCACGTACAAGAGCAAAACGCTGGCGGTGGATTATTTCATGGTGGACGAACGCCCGAAGGATCAAGAAGATGTTATGGACATTGTGCGCAGCATCATTTTTCCCGGTCTGCACGATTATTGGATGGAGCACAACAAGGGTTATTTTGCGATGGATGCGCGCCTCGGCATCAGAATATCCAAAGGCATACAAGTTTGGTTGATGCTGAACAATGCGCTGAATACCGAATACAGCCTCCGGCCGATGGATGTGTCGCCGCCGCGGACATTGATTTTTCAAGTGAATGCGAAGTTCTGAGTCGGGGTGTGACCTCTCCCCCGATCCCTCTCCACAAGGAAAGGGGAGTCGCGCTTTCGGTTCCGAATCGTGAAGCGCGCAAAGGACGGGGGGAAGAGGTTCGAAGAGAAGATGAACCAATCAATATTTTAAACGTTAATAAGAGCAAAGTTGCATATATGAAGGTATACACCAAAACGGGAGATAAAGGGCAAACCGCATTGATCGGCGGCAAACGGGTATCGAAGAATCACCCGCGCGTAGAGGCTTACGGTACGATTGACGAACTGATGGCGCACACGGCACTGTTGATGGACATGTTGGAAGATGACGGCGACAAAGATTTTCTGCTCGGCATATTGGATCGATTGATGACCGCATCGTCCGTTTTGGCGGCCGAAGGCGACATCGTCAAGAAAATACCCGAACTGAAAGCCGACGACGTTGCCCGGCTCGAAAAACGTATCGATGAAATGGAAAGCAAGTTGGAACCGTTGAAATACTTTGTTCTTCCCGGCGGGCACCCGGCGGTATCGCAGTGCCATGTGGCGCGAACGGTGTGTCGCCGCGCCGAACGAATTATCGTCGGTCTGGAGGAAAAATATTCGGTCCCCGAAGTTTTGCAAAAGTATATCAATCGGTTATCGGATTATTTCTTTGTGTTGTCCCGAAAAATCACAAAAGATTTCAACATCACTGCAAAAATATGGGTTCCGGTTGTTGATTAAACGATAATTGATTATATTCGCAAACCCAAAAAAGAAAGTATAGAATTTAATATTAAATAGTTAGGATATGTATTGGACCTTAGAATTAGCATCAAAGTTGGAAGATGCTCCCTGGCCGGCTACCAAAGACGAGCTGATCGATTTTGCCGTGAGGTCGGGAGCGCCGTTAGAAGTGATCGAAAATTTGCAGGAAATAGAAGATGAAGGCGAAATATACGAAAGTATCGAAGACATTTGGCCCGACTATCCCAGCAAAGACGATTTCTTTTTCAACGAAGATGAATATTGACGAAAAATAAGAACGGAGGGGGTTTTGCTCCCTCCATATTGTTTCGGAACGTTTTCCGTATAACAAACCCGACGTTTTTCTCGATTCTCGATCGGACACATAAAATGTCAAAATACTTCCAACATTTATCGTCATTTCAACCATTTTACGGCATCGTTTCCTGAAAAACTGTTCGAAACAGGAAATACTCATTTGGATGATAATCTGCTATTGTTAAATAAACAACAAATCATCCAACTCGAAGTAAACCATGAAATTAAAAATAACGATAAAAGTTTTCCTGAAATGTCATATATTTGTGATGAATAAATTTGATGGTTCAGACTATGCCAACCACAGCAGACAGTTTATATAAAGCATATCGCCGCCTTTCGCAACGTGAACGCGTAAAGTTCCTGCAACATCTGCGTGAACCCGACCGGGTGGAAGCCGATATCATTGCTTTCAGTGCCACAGGCGAGCCTCTCACCAAAGCCGGGTATATCGCCGAAATAAATAAGGCCATCGCGGCTGTCGAGCGTGGCGAGGTATTCACCGATGATGAGGTCACCCGCGAGTTGGAAGCAGAATATTAACCATGAAGCAATACACTGTAAAGTGGTCGGGGCCTGCAAAATCCGACATGCATCATATTTTGAGCTATATCAAACGCACACAAAGCCGTGAGCGTGCCCGACACGTACGATTGGGGATACAGGATGCCGCTAGGGCCACTGTCGACATGCCTACTAAACACCGCATAGAGCCATCCCTCGAAAGGACAGACATTCGCTATATCCTAAAATGGCGATTTAAAATATTGTTTCAGATTACTGATGAATATATCGTGATTTTAAGGGTCTTTCACACCGCTCAAAGTCCCGACAAATTAGCTATATGAAAACTCTCGACTTCTCACCTTTTACCTCTTA
>JAVBRP010000162.1:0-6562 GCA_031547815.1 Bacteroidales bacterium
CATTGAAAAGTTGACCGAGTTGGCGCGGGTTGTTATTATAGAGCAATTGACTTTGTTGGATGCTGCTGAAAATCTCGGCAGTATGGGCAATGTCATAAAGATGAAAGGTACTAAGCATCCTTTGTATAGGTTGAAGATAGACAATTTTAGAATGATACTTGAGAAAACAGACACAGGTGTTATCGTTCTTGCTGTTGTAGACCGCAAAGATGCATATATGAAGAAAAAGAAATAGTAATGATTTCCCTGCGTTTTCGTTGTGGAATTTCATAAAACGGGGGTTAGGGGGCTACAAGCAAAATATACCAAAAATACCGAGTTCGGAAATATTAAAAATCTGGCGATCAAAGTTTTATGTCATTTGTCGCATAATTTATATTATGTTAAATAGATTTTCAAAGAAAAAGGGAAACCGAAATTTCCCTTTTTGCTTTTATGCTTCAAAATCAAATTCCGCTTTCCAGTTTCTTGACAATATCGTTGTATTTTGCATCCAATTCCGGATGTTTTGTTTTCAGACGATAATATAACGTCTTCAGAGTTTCCATGATATCGCGATCCGCCGGATTCAATTCATGTGCCTTTTCCAGCGGCGGAATGGCCTTCATGAATTCGGCTTCGGCAATATCTCTTTTGGCTTCAAAACCTTCGTTTGTCTTTTCGTTGTTGGCTTCTTCCATCAATTTAATGGCCGAATTGTAATACACAACGGCTTTATTGTAATATGGGTCAAATTTCTTGGGATCGGCTGCAATGGCTGCATCGTAAGCCTCAATCGATTTGTCTTTATCGCCTAATTTATCGTACAAAGCGCCTTCGGCAAAAAGCAAATTGGGATTGTTCGGGTCTTTTGCTTTTGCTTGTCCCACATATTCCAATGCTTCACGACTTTCTCCGCGTACCAGATAATGGTTGATCAAAGCATAAATTACTTCAAGGTTGTCGGAATATTTTTCAAATCCTTCCTTCAAATACTTAAATCCGCCCAGCGTATCTCCTTTGTGTGTGTACGCTTGGTAAATTCTCGGATATACGCCGCCTTTTTCGGGGTCTTTAAATCCGGAGAACGATAAAGCCTTTCCGAAATTATCGATGGTCTCTTGCCACATACTGTTATCGGTCATACTTTGGTCGTAAGCGAAAAAACCTGCGTAATAGTAGAACATGGTATCGCTGATTCCCAACAATTTGCCTACTTCTATTTTATCCAAAGCCGTATTGTATGCTTCCTTATATCTTTTGCCGTAATACTCATTAAACGCTTTGGATTCCAAATCGGTGTTGATCAATTTATACGCCTCGTTGATTTTCTTCGCATTCTTGCCTTTTTCATCCAGCGAAGATGCTTTTTGATAAGCTGCAACCGCTTTCATCAAAGGATTATCAATGATCGTTTGGGTTTCTTCCCAAGTTCTTAGCCCGCCGTTTTCGAAATTCAGTCTTATTTGCCCGTATACATACGTTTCTTTTACTGCACCGCCTTCTTCCGAAGTTTCAATATTTTTTGGTTCCTTAAAATACAATTTTGCTTCATTGGTCGGCATTCCGGGACGCAAATAACTGACATTAAGCCCGTAAACATCTTGAAATAATTTTCCCCGATCCATCCATGTTTTCGGGTTAATGCTTTTTTTAGGATCCTGTGTGGCCTCATCGCTTTTGGCAATATTGTCTTTCAATCCTTTAACTTTGTTTTCATTTTGGCCGAAACAATTGATGCCGAAAAGGAAAACTGTTGCCAATAAAAGTGTTACCTGTCTCATATTCAATCTTTAAAATACTGTTTAGGTTTGATATATATGAAGGCAAAAATAAACATAAATTGAATGTGTACAATCTTTTGGTAAAATTCTTTTTGGCGTTTTTTCCGATGTTCGAACCGGGTGCTCAGCCGTGTTTGAAAACCGCTCTCCTGCCCCACTCCTTCTCCATATTTTTGAAAAAAGCCCTGAATTCGTCGACTGCGCTTGCCGGATAACGACCTTTTTTAATATGGATGCGTTGAATAACATAAATCGTGTTGCCTTCCGACCGGATATCCACCGAATATTCGCCGAAAGTTCCGTCGGCAGCCGTTACTTGCGATTTGGGTATCGATTCGGGGACATAACCCGTCGGTATGGTCATTTGAATCGTATCTGTTCGTAAAATATCGCCCGGCAACACAATATCCCGAGTTCGTTTGCCCGGTTTCACGGGTGCAAAAACGGGTTGCAGCAGCGAGAACGGCACGAAAAGCCGATTGCCCGATTTGTTGGCAAACAGTTGGACATCGGCCTTGTATTCAAGCTGCAGATCGGGATCTTCGCTGTCGTTCGGCCGAATCTGCAAATCGCCGATGCGCACTTTGGATGTTCGCAAATCGCTCGCCAAAAAATTGATCTGTTCTTCGCGGCTCATGTTGTGCACAAACCGTTGCATCCCTTCGTAAGCGCCCGATTTATATTCAGCCTTGATGTGCGCCTTGCCGTTGCCCGCCTCGTCGATTTCGATCCGGATGCACCGCGATTTGCTGTCGTCGGCGCCCGAATTTTTCTTCACGCGACAGACTTTGCCGCCTTCGGGCGTGATCAGCAAACATTGATGCCCCGCAATGTCGGTATGCGGATAGTTGAATGGCAACAACGGGTTGGTACATTCCAACCATAAGGTGTCCGACGGCATCGGTACGGCGAGAATCACATGATCCATTTGTCCCAGATCGGAAAAATCGGTATACAGATTTTCTCGGTCGGTGCCGATAACCGTGTATACAGAAGGAATTCCGACTGCAGTCAACATACTTTGCATGTAGTTGGACAATGCCTTGCAATCGCCGAATCCGCTTTTTTCGACCTCAGCGGCGCTCATCGGTTGGTAACCGCCGATTCCCAATTGTATGCTGACATAACGTGTGGTCGATTGGAGATATTTGAAAATGCGTTCTGTTTTTTCCTTACCATCCTTTGCGTCGGCGGTGATCGCCGTCAGTTTTTCTTTCAATTGCGGCGATATTTCGCCGCGTCCCGTCGTTAATGCATCAATCCACTTTCCCAAGTTGTTCCAGTCGGACATGTTGCCGCATCTGCCTTCCATGCAGAAATCGTTTGGTGCGAGCCGAACAACGGGAACAATTTCCGACAACTCCGGCGAATACGGCTCCTTTTCGATGGCAGAAAGATTCGATACCGACCATTCGTAAACGGTGTTTGCTCCTTCGGCGGTCACCGTCGGCTTTCCGTCGGGCATTCGTTCGGCTTTGTAGCGGATTTTCATGTCAGACGGCACATGAATGCTGTATTTGGCCTTTTCCACCGAAATGTCGTACCCGACCATCGGCACGAATTTGGGATAATACGGTATTCCGTCTTTTATTTTCATTTCATATTCATATCGAACGGTATACGGGTAGCTCGAAGATTGATATTCGTAATAGGATCGTTTATCGTCTGAAGCTATATGCGATGAATAGGCGGTCGCGGTCAAATCTTTTTTGCCGATCTTTTTGATGATCTTTCCGGAAGCATCGGCCACGGTTCCGGAAAAACTTTTCAAATCTCTGAATTTATCTAAATAAATCACCACATTGCCGTAGTCTTTACCGTCTTCGTTCAGTATCGTGACAACTTCGATAACTTTATGTGTCGCATTGTTTTTGTCGGTTTGCGTGAATAAGTTTTCTTTGTAACGAACCACGGCATCGGCATTTTTCTTCAACGAATCGCTGACGGCGCTTACCGGATATTCCTGTGCATCAACGGAAATCGACAATTGCAACAGCATCAAAAATAATATGTTCTTCATTTTCGATAATTATTTCTTGTTGTTCACTAATTCCGCAAACGTTATTCGGAAACTCGTTTAAGCACTATTTGCGCATTGTTTTTATTGACGATATGCGTCCAAAAATCGCGAACATGTTCGTATTCCTGTGCCGAATAAAGCGTTTGCCTTACAGACACTCGTTGAACGATTTGTATCATGCTTGTATCCTTCTTCGTGTGGTAGGAATAAACGATTTGATTATCGCCCAACGTAATTTTTTCGGCGCCGGGCACTTCTTCCGCCGTGTATCCTTTCGGGATCATCAATGTCACGGACATCATGTGGTCGTATGGATACGGATATTCGACAGGCAGCTTGCGCGTTTCCGCTTTGAACGGATTATCTTTGAAGTACGGGAATATCAACGAATTGACATAAATGTATTCATCGCCCGACATCACGTCGTTGCTTGCAAACGAAAATGTTTCGGTTACCGAAGCGTTTTGAGGCGTTCCCTGTTCCAATTCGGAAATGCTAATGTTCGCATCGGTTTCCATTTTTGCTTTGTACTCGTCCTTGCTTTTTTGTTTGTCCACCATGCGGGCATAACTCATGCAGGGTACGCCGCCCATGATTTTTTGCACGTTGCCCGACAGTTTGCCGTCATCGTTGAACCCGGCCATAACGGTGGTCATATATCTGTTTCGACCGGTTTCGTGCAGATCGACCCATTGCGCCGGTTTATCCTTTAAGATACAAAGCGCTTCCTGTACCATGCAGTCGGCAGGTATCACATTAATTGTGCCGTACTTATGCGAAGCGTCCATATATGCCGGCTTTCCGTCGATATTGACGCCCGTGATGAAATAATTCAGAGATTTGAGGGAGGGATACATCGAAAAAATGCGTCCGCGGCTTCTCAGGCTCATCACCACGGGATAGGCATCGAATCCCGCATCGCGCAGCAGGCAAATCAGTGCCGCATTCATTTCGGCGCTTGTCCCCTTCCCTTCCTTTACGGCTTTCTTTACACTTCCTATATACAATGCGTTATCATCATTCCATTGAATTTTTTCTTTAACCAGATTCAATATCGCTTCCGCTTTGGTTGCCGGCGACATTCCGTCATTTACGGTAAGCGCCATTTCTTCTTTCATCAACCCGGAAAAACGTAATTGTCTGCCGAATTCTTCGCTCTCTGTCAACAGTTTATCAATATCCTGCCACGTAACGGTAAAGTTTTTGTATATCTGCCCCGGCACTTCTACGCTTTTCAGATCGAAAAGCACGCGAACCGTATAATCGTTTTTGTTCCAGACATAACTGTCGTCTTTCATGGCCGGTATGTCTTGTCCGACAAAAGTCATCTCCTGCCCGTTGCACCTCAATGTGTTGCCTCCGCCGAGCAACAACGAAACGTTTGCCGTTTTCTCGGAATAGTCCAATCGTTCATAACCCGTAGTGCGCTTGCCGAATTTGAAATATTCGGGAATGGTCACCTTGTAGCGGCAGTATTTGACCGGTATGGATCGTTGAAAGGAAAAATCTTCCAATGAGTGATAATATGGCGAAGATTTCTCGTATTTCAGCTCGAATATCGACCCTGCTTTGACATTGGGAAATGCGATTTTAATGCGTTGCCAATTTTCGGATGTTTTTTCTTCGAAGATGTATTCCTTTGACAGTTTGGTGCGTTCCGGTTTTCCGGAAACCAAGTTATAGGTGTTTCCCGATATGCCGTACACTTTTTCGCTTTTGTCGCGCGAACTTCCCACGTAAAACGGAAGGGAAATATCCGCCCAACCCAAGCCTGCCGGTTTCAATACTTTGATTCGTACGGTATGGTAGGTTCTCAACGCAAAGTCGTTGTTTTCGACATCATAGCGCACCTCGCAATCTTCGTACAAGACTACCGCCGCAGCTGTGGTATCGTTGGCATAAACGGCTTCCGACAGGTCGGCCGTCGACACTTCACCGAATTTGAATTTTTCTTGCGCAATTCCCGAACATAAGCAAACAAACAACAAACACACGCTTAATAAGCATGAAATTTTCCCCGGTTTCATCATAACTTAAAATTTAAAAAATATTTTTAATCCTGAAAATGAGCCGTCTATCAAGTTGTCTTCTTAGGCCGACTCACCTTTTCAAAATTACGTCGAATTTCCGAATTTCGCTACAATTTCCGGATTTTTTTTTGGTGCATCAATATTTTCGAAGTATGTTTTTTATCTCGTAATACGTACAGCAAACGGCCTATCGGTTGTATCAATTTTTACGCGAATATACGATTTCGCATATTCCAATACGTTGTCTTTCCCGACTTCGGGACGCACAATGATATCCGGTATCACCCCGATACCGTGATGCTGCGAACCGTCATGGTTGAGGAATTTTAACCCCGTCATCAGAACTTCAAGGTCAAAGCGTGCATTTCCGTTGGTGCCCGCAGTAGGCTCACCGATGATTGTTCCTATTTGATAATGTTTTACCATCTCCATAAAGGTTTCACCGTAACTTATAGCGCCGGCATCGGTTAAAAACACTACGGGACAGGTTAACCGCACCTCTTCTGGCTTGTCATAATCGTATTTTTTAGCATATTCTTTACTGTACTGCGCCGTGGCAGGCGCTACATACCAAGCTGGCCATTTCTCCCAATAAAATGTTTTTTGTTGATTGGGGAAAAAATAATCCGACCCCGGTATATTACTCACCGATATCACTGTATCAATGAAATGATCTAATACGGATAAAGTGTAATAGTCCGTTTAACCGAGAACATCGATGATGATTCCCTTGGCATTTTTCAATTGGG
>JAVBRP010000060.1:0-10022 GCA_031547815.1 Bacteroidales bacterium
GTGATCTTTTCCAAGGACAAAAGTTCAAATGAGTAATGAGCAAACCCAAGGAGATGTCTCCACTCCGTATGCTGCGCAAACTTCGGTCGACAGGACGGCTGCACTTTAGAAAACGGGCGGGGATGTGGGGAGATGGGCGGCTTCGCCGCCCATCTCCCCACATCCCTCTTTTTATTGCATACGAACGCGTCATGTCGACTAAGCAAACGAGGTACGAGTTTGCGCATGGAGACATCTATCGATTTCTATCAATGTCAATATGGGTATTTTATTTTGAACGCATTCCTTAGGGGATTTAGGGGTGAAAAAAACATAACTGCTTAGCACAAAACTTGACGGCGTGAAGTATATTTTGTCTTCATTCCTATTTTGAAAAAAATGATGTTTTCTAAAACCGGGAAAATGTATTTTTGAAAAAAAACGGGTTTACGAAACCCGGAAAATGGGAACAAGCGCAAAAACGGGGTGGTGATGTAAACGTTCTTTGACGAAACGAAATCGAATGAAGAGGGTGCATGACAAACATCCGATTTTATTATTATTTTTGCACGCGAAAATTTCATCTTGAACAACATACCGATCGGTAACTTCAACTTAGCACATAATGGATTATCAAAGCCTTTTTTCTAAAGCCCGACAAGCGGCCCGCTCTTTCACCGAATACGATCAAACGGACAAGCTGCTGATATACTTGGCGGGTTTGCTCGAAAAAAACGTGAAAGAAATATTGCTTGCCAATCAAAAGGATTTGAGCAAAATGAGCCTGTCCGACCCGAAATACGATCGTTTGAAACTCACTCCCGACCGTATTGCGGGCATTGCCGGCGACATAAGCAATGTGGCAGCCTTACCGTCGCCCGTAGGCCGCGTGTTGCAACAAACCGTCCGCCCCAACGGATTGGACATAAAGAAAATATCGGCGCCCATCGGCGTTATCGGCATCATCTACGAGGCTCGTCCGAATGTTACGTTCGATGTGTTCTCGCTTTGCATCAAGTCGGGCAATGCCTGTGTGTTGAAAGGCGGCATCGATGCAAGACATTCCAACGAGGCGATCGTCGATTTGATCCGGAGAGCGCTGGAGCATTGCAAAATCAATACCGACATGGTTACGTTGCTGCCTCCCGACCGTGAAGCCACCGCGGCGTTGTTGAATGCGCGCGGCTATGTGGATATCGTTATTCCGCGCGGCAGTCAGGGACTGATCGATTATGTGTGCGCAAATGCAAAAGTTCCGGTAATCGAAACCGGCGCCGGCATTGTGCATACATACTACGACAAAACGGGAAATCGCGAAAAAGCCTGCGCCATTGTCAACAATGCCAAGACACGTCGCGTCAGCGTTTGCAATGCGCTCGACTGTTTGATCGTTCACAGCAGCCGATTGATCGATCTGGCGCTTGTTTTTAACCCGCTGGCCGATTCTCAGGTAATCGTATACGCCGATGCGCGCGCGCTGCAAGCGCTGCGCGGACGCTATCCGTCGCATTTGCTGCAAGCCGTCGACGAAAATTCTTTCGGGACGGAGTTTCTGGATTATAAAATGTCCGTGAAAACAGTCGACAGTATCGAAGAAGCCTTGGAGCATATCGAACGCTACAGTTCCAAGCACAGCGAAGCCATCATCAGCGAGGACCCCGCAAATATTGAATTGTTTTTGAACCGTGTGGATGCGGCAGCCGTTTATGCCAACGCTTCCACGGCATTCACCGACGGAGCGCAGTTCGGTCTGGGCGCCGAAATAGGAATCAGCACCCAGAAACTGCATGCGCGCGGCCCGATGGGGTTGAACGAATTGACTACGTATAAATGGGTGGTCAGAGGAACCGGACAAGTACGCAATTAAAAAGTTTCAGGTTTGAAGTTTAAAGTTTCAAGTTACATGGCTTTGCCCAACTTTAAGCTTTAAACTTCAAACCTGAAACTTTAAACTAAAAAAAATGATTTCCGATATTATCAGAAATACACTCATGATCACGTCTTTCGTGCTGGTCATGATGCTGTTGATCGAATACATCAATGTCGTTTCGAAAGGAAACCGCATTCGGAGCCTGCAAGGATCGCCGGGCAAGCAGATTTTGATTGCCGCATTGTTGGGCCTCATTCCGGGTTGCTTGGGCGGTTTTGCGGTAGTGTCGCTGTTCACGCACGGCATACTTAATTTCGGAGCGCTTGTCGCATGCACGATCGCCGCTTTCGGCGATGAAGCATTCGTGATGTTCGCCATGATTCCCGAAACGGCGATATTGCTATCGATCGTCATTTTCGTCATTGCCCTTATTACGGGATTTACCGTCAACATTTTCGTCAAGAAATTTCCCGCGCCGTTCAGTCCCGCCCATTTTGCCATTCACGCATCCGATCACCACGCACACGCTGACGTGAAGGGCAATTGGAAACAAAACCTGAAGCATATATCCTTCGAACGCGCCATTCTGATCACCGGCATCATCATCGTGATCGTTGCCATATTGGCCGGATGGTTCGAGCACGGGCATGTTCCGGGCGATGCTCACGGACATGTGCATGCGCACGAAGGTTGCGAATTTCATGATCACGGCCACCGGCATGATCATGGCGGGAGCGACATTGCCGGGATCATGCTGAAAGAGCGATGGCTCAATATTCTTTTCGTGGCGGTGAGTTTCATCGCGTTGTTTATCATCACGGTTGTGCAAGAGCACTTTTTGAAGGAACACCTTTGGGAACACATCATTAAAGGGCATCTGCCCAAAATATTTTTCTGGACGCTGGGCGTGCTCACCGTGCTGCAAGTCTGCGAACATTTTTTCGACATCGACGAGTGGGTTCGCGGGAATCAATTGTATATACTGGCTTTGGCGATACTCATCGGGCTTATTCCCGAATCGGGGCCGCACATCATATTTATCACATTGTTTGCCGGCGGGGCGATTCCGTTCAGCGTATTGCTTACTAACTCCATCGTGCAGGAAGGGCACGCGGGATTGCCGCTGCTGGCCGAGTCGAAACGCGGATTTCTGTGGATGAAGGCTATTTCGGTAGTTGTGGGATTGATTGTCGGACTTGCGGGGTATTTCATCGGATTTTAAGCCCGGCGTCGAATTTCGGCGGCATCAATGCTCATTCGTCGGCGAAACGTCTGTAACCGCCGCCGTTGCCGGTTTGTCGCTTTCGCCCTGCGGAGGTTTACTGTTATTCTCCTCGTCGGTCGGTTCGTCTTCTTTTTTGGGCGCTACGGCGGGACTTTTCTTGCGCTTGAAAATATCTTTCAGCGTATTGAAATCTTCGCGATACAACAAGCCGATCCCTTGCGTATAAGGCGCTTGACTGTACTGATAATCGTTGGCGCGATTGAACGCTTTGAACCTTAACTTGCCGCTCTTGCTCAATTTTGCGTCGAAAGTAAAGTCGCCGACCACATTCGTCGACGTTTCCTCCGCTCTTGCGCCGCCCACCTCGTAATCCATGTGAAAGCTCCAACTGTCGGTATTGAAACCCATACCGAAGTTTTGGCCGGTCATTTCCGTGCCCGGATGATACGAAAAGTCTACCCCGAAGTTATTGTTCGAAAGCATGTGCCCCAGCTGGCTTGTCAGAAACTCCGACGCAGTGGCCAATCCCATCGTTTCGAGTCCCGAACCGGACGACCCTCCCGCTTCCGTATTCATGTCCGGATAAAACTGGTTCATCACCAAAAGGGAAAGAAACTGGCGTGTCATCGACTCTTCGGTGGCGGTGGCGGCGCTCAGAAACGAGCGCGTTACCTGATCGGCATTGGGCGCCGACAATTCGAAACGGAGGTTGGGATTTGTCAACCGATTGGTGATGTGCAACACGCATTCGACCGGGATCGAACGTCGGTAACTTTCGTCGTTCATCAGATCGTAAAGCGACGGTTTGGCCATGTACATCGCCTTGAGATTGACCAAGGCGCCCAGCGGATCGCCGTTCCATGTGATCACTCCGCCCTTGTCGATGATGAATTTTTTGTTGATGATATTTTTCAGCGTAAACAGATAATCGCCCTCCTCGACGGCGTAGGTGCCGAACATGTCGAACTTGTTGTTGCCGATGTTGAGTCTCAGATTTCCCGTACCTCTTGCACGCATGATGTCCCCGATCTTGGAATCGAAGATAAGTTGCGCTTCGGCATCGGGAGTAATGTCCATGGCGATGTTGATCGTAAATTTTTGTTCCCGTACCGGCTCTTCGGGAGCCGTTTGCGCGGTACGCCTTCGCCTGAAATCCGACGCACGCCTTTGCGAACGAGGCGTGCGGTCCAAAAACGAAATAAAAGAGGTTTTGGAAATCTCGTCGTTCGACGACAGCGGAATATTGAATTGCGTATTTTTTTCGGTGCGCGCGGCGATATTCAAGCGAATATCCTTCGGCACTCCCGCCACATGGATGTTGCCCGTGGCGAACGCCTTCCCGTAGAACAGGCTGTTGTCGCGCTCCCGCGTGTTGAGTACTTCAAGATTATTGGCATTCAACCGCAGATCGAAAGCTATTTCCTTGAAATCGCCCAATGAAATGGAACCCGTAGTCTTGCACAAATTGCCGAACCGATCGTAAATTTCCGTATCCTTGAACTGTATGGTGTTGTTTTGAACAACCGCATTTCCCGAAAAACTGTATCGCGTTTTGGTATAATCGAGCGTAAGCGCCGCGCGTTGCATTTCTATATTACCGTTCAGCAGCGGTTTATTGATGTGCCCGCCGAGTTTAAATTGCCCCGACGCCATGCCTTCCGTATCCGTAAATACATTTTCGATGTAGGGTTGGAGAATCTTCAACGGCACCTTTTCGACCGCCACATCGAAATTCAATGCCCGGTCGGCAACATGGTAATTGCCTTTTATCGAAAGTGTTCGCAAATCATTCAGAATCGATTCCGTTTCGATGCGGACGCTCCGGTTGAAACCGTTCCAAGAGGCCGAAATATCCGTCCGCCCGAACATGCTTTCGTTCAGCGAAAAATCCTCGACATGCAGGTCGGCGATAAAAACCGGAACCCGGTACAGGTTCGACAACGATGCCGTGCCGTTGGCGATACCTCCGAACCGCAACTTGTCGAATTGCAGCGAAGAGTTTACCACCGGCAAGTTCAGGTCTTTCACTTTTACCAAAAGTTTGTCCTCCTCATTACGGGAGACGATACCCGAAACCAATATCTCCTGCTTACCCATTGTCGCACGGAGATTGTTGACCACAATGGTCGAAGAATCGATTGCGATACCGCGATGCGTAAGCGCCCACACGTCGCCCGAGGTGACGATCTGCCCCGGCGACGAAAAGACACGTATCGACGGCGCCGTTCGTCCCGGCGCTTTCACGAAAAATATTTTGGAACTCAGGCTTCCCTTATTCAGCACCGTATCCCAATTGTTCCATCGAACATCCAGCATCATGCTGTCGCCGTGCGCGCGCGCGATAAGCGTCGGGTTGGCGAATTCCATCTCGTTCTTCAACGTGAAACTGCGTCCTCCCGATTCGACAATAAACACCGAATCCTCGACACTTCCGGTAAGGTAAAGCCCTCGCCCCTGATGCCCGTTGAGGTTCATATACGGCACATTCAGCGTAAACTTGACATCTCGTTGCGACGGATTGTAAATTCCTTCCAACCGAGTATTTCTCGATATGCGAAATTCATTGACAAAGAAATTGGTAATCTTTTCGGTATTCTTGAATTCCGCTTCGAATCGAAAATTGTTGTGCGACAAACTGTCGGGGCTTACAACGGCGGGCACCCACGCGGGCGAATAGTTCTTGACAAGCGAAAAAAACGATTCGGGAAGTTTCAGAAATTGATATTGCCCCCAAATTTCGGCATCCAAAATATCCGAAAGCAAAATAAACCGGTTCGTGTCGCGAATGGTTTTCGTGAAAAGCTGCAGGTCGTTGATCTCTATCTCGCGGCTGTTGCGACGAAACAACGAATTCTTCAACTCGAGTTCGCCGGCAAGGTTGTCGATATTGGTTCCCGAAAAAACAGCTTTGATGCTGAAAGCGGCAAACGACGAAGTGTCGTTCTCCACCAATTTAAGATCGTGCAGGCGCGCCCGTTCCACATTCGCCCAAAAGTCGTACGCGGGAATGGAATTCGTCAAATCGACCTTCCCCGAAAAATCCATCTTGATGTTCGGCTCCGCAATGCTCAGCTGCCCGTCGTACATTCGGTTGTTGACGGTTCCGTTAACCGAAATGTTCCGGTACTCGTAGCCGCGCAAGCCGATACTCCCGATGCGCCCTTCGATCATTGCATGAATGTTGCCCCTGCCCGAAGCCGAACCGTCGACCAAGCCCGACATGGTGATCCTGCCGATGGACGGCTGCGTGAGCAACTTGCCCAAATGGAACTGTTCGGTTTTCAACTCGCCGTGAAAAGTAAATGTCGTGTCGATATCGCTTCCCGTAACGGGTTTGATGGACACGTCGGTGGAAAGATTTCCCAGATTCGTGGTGAACGTGCCGAAAGTAACGAAATCGTCGAAAAAGCCCGTGAATTTACCTTTGAACCCGATGGTCGAAAGCTGATGCATGGTTGCCGGCAGATTCACGTGGCCGGTGCGCGATCCGGGTATTTGTATGTGTTCGATATCCGCAGGGCAAGTCTGCAAATCGGCGACATCGGCGTAAATCAGTGTCGAACGCAGGCGCGGCAAGCCCTTCAAGTCCAGATTGCAATTGATGCGCGTCATCTTACCGAAACTGACCGCGATGCCTTCGCCTTTCAGGTTTTCTATCGTTCCCGTAGCCTTGCCTTTCACCGACAGCGTGTCGGAGTAGTCCGCAAAGAAAGGAACAAAATGCGTCAAATCGCCGCAAGCCACCTTCGACGAGGTAACGTCCATGCTCATGGTCACCTTCGAAATGAAACCGCCCTCGCCGAAATCCTGAAACGAATCGAACGAAAAAGACGCATCTTCGGCTTTCAATTCCGAAGCCGACGTAACAGCATGTACATTTTTGAACGACAAGTTATTGCGATTGACAAGAAAGTCGGCCGACAGGAAATCGACTTTAAGTCCGCATTTTTCGACGCAAGCCAATTTTCTGATCCGGAAAGCGACGCCCCCTGCATCATTCTCCTTTACCACACGAAAATCGGACACGATCAAATTGAGGTCCGACACTTCAATATCCGCGTAATCCATACCGAACGGTCGGTCGAACGGCTTTGCGACATTTTTGAACGAAAACTTGCAATCGTTCAGTTCAACGGACTGCATGCCGAATATCCACCGCGCTTTATTTGTCGTCGTGTCATTCGATTTCAGCTTGTCGATGATGAATTTGATATTGATTTCGTCCCGTTCGGGATCGATGGCGAAACGTACGTCTGCGCGGTTGAGCACCGCTTTGCGCACCTCGATGTTGTGCGACGAAAAAGCCAGAAGATTCAGCCGGCCGATCAGTTCGGGCGTAAACAATACGGTATCGCCCCGCAAATCGGTAACGCACAAGTCGTGAAGCGTCACCTTGTTGAACCACGAAACGCGAATGTTGTCGAAAGAAATATGGTTGCCCAATTCCTCCGACAGCATTTCGGTGACACGGTGAGCAACAATGTTTTGTATTCGTTCGCTATTGATCGCGAAAAACACCGCGGTCGGAATCGAAATGACCACCGTCAAAAAAATCAATAATATTTTCTTTACTTTTTTGATATTCTTGTGCTTTTCACTTAAACGACATACAAATATCACACCGTTTTACATCGTTTTCCGGGCATTTTGCAACGACTTTACAAAAGAACGAAATTATTCGATCGAAAGTATCATGCGGTTCGGTGAAGAAGCGGATTTCTTGCAGTGTGAAATTTCTATCGATAAATCGGATTTAAAAAATGTAAAAATGAGACATAATAAATTTGTTTCTTTAGGAAATCATTTTGAAGACTTTGTTGAGAGCAGAATATCAACGGGACGGTTTAAAAATGCAAGTGAAGTTATCCGTGCGGGGCTACGGTTATTGGAAGAAGAGGAAGATCGAGTCGAGGTTTTAAAAAATGCGATTCGGGAAGGGATCGACAGCGGTATTGCTTCCGACTTTCATCCCGAAATACATCTTGAATCATTAAAAGCCGATAAACAAAAGTATTTGACATCAGAATGATATGTCCCGAAAAATCGTCGCTGTCATATTCGTATTGCAAAATCCGGTCGGGAAGAATCACCACGATACAAGGCGCTTCGGCCGATTACGGCGTCAGGTTGAAAATACATCGAAAAGCCTCAAAAAGAAAATCATATCGACCGTTTGACCAATTTAGCAACCGCTTTGACCTTTTTATTTGTTTTCCGCCGGTAAAAAAGAAATAGGGATAACCAACGGTCATCCCTGCACTTCATCCATTTGCGGATCGATCTTTTATTTTCATCTGTACAAAATTGAGAATAAGGTCAGATGAAATATCCATGTTCATATTCGGTTGGTGTTTATTTTTTGAACATGGATATTTCATAATCTTTACATTTTGCAATTTGTTAATTGTCGATATCGATCAGGTTAAACTTCAAATCGAATTTCAGTTCGAAACCGTTGTTTAGCGCAACCTCATAATCGCGGCTGTCGCGTTCGATGTCGAGAATTTTGGCGCCCGCATGGTTGGTCGCAACGTAATTCTTTATTTGTTGCGGAACAATTCCGTCGGGAACTTGCGTGAATTTGCAATCCACATCCTTCCAATCGCCTTTTTTGTCGAATTCCACCTTGCTCCCGTCCGCAAAAACCACTTCGTAGCTTTTGTCGAACATTTCCGTTTCCATTTTGGCAAAAGAGACTTTTACGTTCGAAAAATATTTTTCGATAAACTGCTTGGCGGCGCCGGGCAGTTGATCCACGGTGATGGGTTTGTCGTTGTCGGCAAACACGGCGGTCGTCATCATCATCAGACTGACCGACAATAAAATGATCCTTTTCATGACGTTTTTATTTTTAATATTTACGAAGCAAAGTTCCGGTGCAAAACTGAAAAGAATATGAAATTCCGATTTTTTTTCGTTTTTTTTGAAGACATGCATAACATCCAACCATAGAACGATTTATTCAGAATAAAAAAATGTCGGACTTCGTGCGATTTTGTAAAAATTCAAATCGAATCATGTATTCTGTGTTGTGATAATGAAAATTTTCGGTTTCACCTTCCCGAAACATCGGCATGTAATAAAAAAAAACTGCCGAATCAATAAAAGAATCGGCAGGTTTTACCTTTAAAATCCGCGAAAATCGGTTAAATCCGCGTCATCCGCGTTTCAACTTTGCTATTTGCACGAACTTTTGTATGATGCCAAATATTCGAGGGCTTTATTGAAAACGTTGGCGCCGGTGTAACCCAATTTTTCGTCGAGAACCTTATACGGAGCGGAGAAACCGAAACTTTCCATTCCGATGACCTTACCGAACGGGCCGACCAAGCCTTTCAACGTAACGGGCAACCCCGCCGTCAATCCGAGAACGGGAACATCATCCGGAACGACGCTTTTTTGGTATTCGCACGATTGCGCGCGGAACAAGCCTTCCGATGGGGCCGAAACCACCCGAACGCTCATGTTCTTTTCGGCGGCCAATTTTTCGGCGCCTTCGATGCAGGTAGCCACTTCCGAACCGTTGGCCAGCAGGATCAATTCGGGCTTTTCGGCGTTTTTCCAGGCCACATAAGCGCCCTTTGCTGATTGCAGCGCGTCGGCATAGCGTGTGGAGCCTTTTTGCACGGGAACGTCCTTAATGTTCTGGCGCGAAAGGATCAATGCGGTGGGCGTCGAAGTGTTTTCCATCGCCATTTTCCATGCCACGTTGGTTTCCACGGCATCGGCGGGGCGAAGCACCAGCGTCGACGGATTTCCCGAATGGTTTTTCAGTTGTTCCATCAGACGAATCTGCGCTTCCTGTTCCACAGGTTGATGCGTGGGGCCGTCCTCGCCTACGCGGAAAGCATCGTGCGTCCAAATGTATTTCACGGGCAATTCCATCAAGGCAGACAGACGAACGGCAGGTTTCATATAGTCGGAGAACACGAAGAACGTGCCGCAGGC
>JAVBRP010000330.1:0-20753 GCA_031547815.1 Bacteroidales bacterium
GCGCGAAGCATTAACACAACCTAATTGATCTCTTTCGATCGCGAGGCATTTACAAACAAAATATCGCCGACGTCTTGAAAATCGGTGAAGAACTTTACGGCATCGTGCTTGATGATCTCTTCGCGGAAGCCGATGACGGTCAATCCCGCATTACGGGAATATTGCGAAACAACCTCGCTAAAGGTTTGGCGCTCCGAGCAGGTTACTATTTCAATATTTGTCAAAGTGATCGGCAGTCTTCCCGCCGCAATCCGTTCCTCAAGCTCCTTTTTGGTTTCATCGCGCCTGTCCGTCGCGCCTACGCTGAATATCTTGATATAACTTTTCCGCCAATCGGGATGCGCCATGATGATGTATCCCAACAGAATCATCAGATTGGTGTTTTTCTCGTCGGTGGCCCGAATCCAAACATGGATACCGTTGCGGTACCTGACCGGCAGGTTCGATTCGGCAAAAAGGCAAATATCGAAATTCCCCGCTTTCACCAATTTTACGTTTTCGAGGATTCGCGTAAGCTCCTCGGGCCGGTTCTTATCGAACTCGAATACCACCATGTTGTTCTCCATGCCCGAAATGGACGGCGACTGAATGGCTTGCGCTATGGCCGAGGTGTACGAAGGCGAAATCATGGTGTCGATATACAGGGCGCTTTCCCTCTCTATCCGGCTGTCGATGAGTTGTCGCAATATCACCTGCGACTCGGCGTAAGTCTGCTTGCTGTAATAGCCTTCGATCAAATGAAAATAAGTTCCGAACCCGTGTTGCCGGCTGATCCATTTCATCAGGTTGAGCGCCTTTTCGCGTTCGAACGAATGCGACGAGATGCAGATCGCCGCCGGTCGCCAATCTTCATTGTCCGTATTCGCTTGATTTTTCTGTATGTAGACATGAAGTTGCCGGTTCAGTTGAAAAATGGCGCCTTTGAAGATGTTCACCAACCCTTTCTCGTCTTTGTTGTAATGCTCTATCAACAAATATATCAACACAATAACAACATAAGCCGCGACGGTATAGAACGGATTGATGCGAAACATCACCCACACCGAAAGCAGGAATCCGCCCAGCGACAAGTACCATTTCGATTTGAAACGCGGACGATATGACGGCGGCGAGCCGAAATGGTTGAGAAACGAAATGAGACACAGCGTTCCGTAGGTGATCAGGAAAAACATGGAAATAATTTCGGCCACCATATTCACATTACCCAAGAGAACGAATATCAAAGCGATGGCTCCGGAGGCCAGCGAGGCATTGAACGGTTCGTTCGACTTCCCTTTCCCTTCGGCAAAAAAGGCGTTGGCTTTCGGGAACGGAAAACTTTTATCGCCGGCAAGCGCCTGCAAGGTGCGCGGAGCAACCATCGTAAAACCGATGGCCGACGAAAGCGTGGACGCCGCAAGCCCCAACGGTACGACAATTGCGCCCAACACGGCGATTTTCGACATGATGAGTTGGTTTTCGACCAAGTCGACCTGCGATGCGGAAACGGATAATTTCCAAACCACGAAAATGTAAACGATCAGTCCCGCGACGGTTCCTCCCATGGTGCCCAACGGAATGGATTTTCCGGGATTTTTGAGATCGCCGCTGAGGCCCACGCCGGCGGTCATGCCCGTAAATGCGGGGAAACAGATGGCAAACAGGATGAAGAACTTGTCTTTATTGAAAAAGCCGAAATTGTTTCCGATGACATGTTCGGGATCGCCTCCCGCGTCGACGGGGCTTCCCATGAAAAAGCAGGCCAGCGATATGAAAAGAATGACGATAACGGCGTACAGCATTTTCATGCCCGAGCCGGCGCCTTTGCGCAGGATAACCGCCATCATGATCAGGAGGACGGGCACGCTGATGACCTGTCGCGGAAGCATGAACCCGAAACGAGCCGACCACCGGTTAAAAAAAGGTTCGAAAGCCTCGGTAAAAGCGATGATGTAGAATGCTACGCTGATGGCTTGCGAGAAATAGAGAGCAATGCCGATGGTGGAGCCGATTTTCAGCCCGAACGAGCGCGATATGATGAAATATTCGCCGCCGCCTTCCACGCGGGTGTTGGTGGCAATTTCGGAAATGGCGAGCGCGGTGGGAATGGTGATGAGATGTCCGAGTATGATGATTAGAAATACGCCCCAAAAACCGAGCATTCCGGTGGCATAGCCGAAACGAAGGAACAAAATAGCCCCGAGTATGGTGGCAATGGAGGTGAAAAATACGGCCGGAGTGCCGAATCCGTTAACCGTTTTCGATGTTTTGACCTGTTTCATGCACGTACGATTGCCGAAATCCTGTTTTCACAAAGATAATAAATTCGGTAACCGGGTGTTCTTTCGAGCGGGTTTTTCTCCGAAAGCAAGCAGCTACGGCCAAACGATGCCGGGTCGCATTTTTTTTGACAATATCGCATTAATGCAGTGAAAACGAATCACTTCAATGGCTTGCGGATGTCTCCGCTCCGCATGCTTCGCAAGCTACGATTACAATGACGTAGGCGGTAACCTGTCAGGTCTTTGAGACCTAACAGACAGAAACATTTATTTTTCAAATTTTAAAACCGGAGGGGGCTTTTTGATTTTATGTGCTGCAACCTTTCTTGCCGATCAATAAAATTCGTAAGTGTATTTATACAAGGAATAAAACTTATACGTGGCAAAATAACATTCCTCATCCGTATAAAGCCCTTTGGAATCGTATGTAAGTTTTTTCGACGACGATTCTTTTGCTCTGTTGTTCTTTTTCCACGATTCGAAAATCAAATCGCCCAAGTTGTTATATTGATATTCGTGCGAAACATACTTTGTACCGTCCAAGTTTACCGATTCTTCTTTGACGGGGCGATTGGCATTGTCGTAATAATACAGTTTTTGATATTCCAACTTATCGCCGCCGCGTTTTTTGGTTTCTTCAAAAAGCCCGCCCGCAGGGTTGTATTGAAAATCCAACGTGTGTACCACATTACCGCTGCCGCCCGTTTTCACTTCCGACACAAGCGACCCTTTCGCGTTATAGGTATTTTCCTGCTTGAATGTTAAATTATTGGAGGCATCGAAAATTTGTATTTCGGTTTTGTTGCCCGAATAACTCAATTTCCGTTTTTCGACAAGCGCATTTTCCACCATGTACGTAATTTCTACGAGTTTACCCGCGCTGTTGTACTTGTAATCATTATTGTACAGAGTAGCCCCGTCGAAGCCGGATTCTTTGATTTTGTTGCCTTTGGCATCGTACATCGTCTTTTGGCTGTATTGCAGCTTTTCGCGATTGCCTTGATACTGTTCGAAATTTATCCGGTTATCTTTACTGTCGTATTGATAAACGACCAATAAGATGACCTTTCCGTCTTCATTGAAATTGGTGACTTCGAGAATACTTCCTTTGGTATTATATTTTGTGACGGACGACTTATATCCCTTTGCCGACGGTTTTCCGTCAACATATTCGTGCGTCCATTGTGTTTGCGTCTTCACCTTGGCTTTGGCCATACGATCTTTTTTTATCGCATCAAAATCGTATTGCGCGTTCAACGGGCTGAGGCATGCAAATACAAGCAACATGACGATTGATCTCTTCACGGTCATCATTATTTAGTTAATTATATACTTTTCGTTTAACACTTTCAAAATCTTATCAAATACCTTATCGACGGGCAGTATGGCGGGGCCGTCGCTGCAATCGATCTTTACGAAACCGTCTTCGTTCGACAGCGAAAGATAGGAAGCGCGTACACGCTCCTGAAAATCGATGTCGGCTTCGTGAATATCCTTTTTGCCTTGCAAATAATCGCGATCGTCGCCTTCTCTGCCGCCTGCCAGCTTTTGGCGTGTGAACTCGAAAGGAACGTCTAAAAAAATATTCAAATCGGGCTTCGGCAAACCGTGATACTCGAACTCCAATCGAAGTATCCATTCGCGCAAAGCCTCGGCTTCTTTTTTATCGTGCATTTTGGCGCATTGGTATGCTACGTTGGAATATACGTAACGATCGAGCACTACCGTATCGCCGTCGTGCAACCATTTTTCCAGCGTCGGCTTGAAATCCGCGCGATCGCCGGCATAGATCAAAGCGACCAGATAGGGGTCGACTTGCCGGATGTCGCCCGACTCGCCTCTGAGGAAACGGGCAATCAATTCGCCGTAGAAAGGGCTGTCGGTGCGCGGAAAATGTAACAACCTGCATCGCCGGCCTTGCGAAGCAAAGAACTCATGCAATTTGTTGATCTGAGTCGATTTGCCTGCTCCGTCCAATCCTTCTGTCACAATTAAACCCATACGCTTTTTTAACACTGTCATTTAACCCGTTATCGGAAAAAATGTTTGCCGATAATTACCGATCCAACAATCCGAAAAGCACCCCGACGCATCCGAAAACAAGCTCCTGCTCGGAATCGCCTTGTTTTTTGGACTTGGGTATGCGGATGGTTACTTTTATCTGCTGGCTGGCATCGGGCTTGAAATCCCATTGTTTTACATTGCCGTTTTTACGGTTATCGAACAATATGTTGCGATGAATGTCGGATACCACAAACTCCACATTGGGCAGACTGCTGTCGATACATAAATACAAACGATATTGTTGTCCTGCAAATATGGTTTTATAGACTTCCGCTTCCTCGCCTTCGCTCATGATCACGGCCTGATAACTGCCGTCGTGAATGTAGGGAGCCAATTGCGGTAAACAGCCGGTTTTCACGAATGCCTTGCATTGCGCTTGTGTGTCGAGCGTGAACAGCATCGTTGCCGATAAAACCAATGCACCGGCCAGAGCCGATTTGAGTCTTTGTCGCATAGAAGTCTATTTTTTTGTAAAATTATGACGTAAAATCTGTATCCGGTTTTTGATTTCCGCATATAACTCGGCAGTTACATTATCCAATGATGCGGACGAAATCTTGTTGGTTTTCTCGCTTTCGCTGTAAGCTACGGTATTGGGCGTTTGATCGATATTGATCCGATCGAAAACCTGCGCCAAATCGGACATATCGGACATCAATACCGCAATGTCGGCGTTGCTTTTCATGTTGGACATGGCTTCCCACATCAAATCGAAAGTCAACTTTTGGTCGATTACCAATTGCCGCATTCTGCCTTCGGTCGAAGCCAATTTCTCGTCGGTCATGCCCGTGGCGATATACATCCCTTCCACCCATCCGCCGGCCAATATGGCCAATGTCAGAAAGTGGCGATCCTCCTCGTTCAAATAAGCCGTGCAGGAAGCATAAGCATCCGAAATAATGCGCAACAGTTCTTCGCGGTTGTTGATATTCGCCTCCAACTGCTGTAAGGTTTTATTATCGATGGCCGATTGAATGCCCAACCCTTCCGTAAGTTGCTGTATCGCTTGTTTGTATCGCAACACGATTTGTGTCTGCTCAAAAAGCCCGGCATAAGTCAGGTCGGTAACATAAATACCGAAATTAAGCGCCATCTTACCGGTAGTTAAGTATCTCGATACATTTCCGGGATCGTTCAATAATGCCGGTTGAAAGGCAATACCCGAATTTTTGATTAACATGGATACTTCGATGGGCGTGGGCAGGGCATAAAACACTTTCTGTGCCATGTTGATGTAATTCGAGTCGACTGCAAGGTCGGCTAAATCAACATTTATCTCTTCCTGTTGTTGTCTGCTGCATGTGCTGCACGACTGACAAAATAGTGCAACGGCAACACCCACAGGCAATAACACTGAAAAACGGATATGTCGCATAAGATATAAACGGATAAAATTATTCGCAAAATAACAAAAAATAGTTCCACGATGAACCATTCATCATCGTTTTTTTATAAACTTTCAACTTTCGTATACGTCGGAAAATGTTTATGGTTACAAAATAGGGAATAAAAAATGATATTTTTTCATCATTTTCCGCAATTCATACGACAATGTTTTCAAAACCCGGCCGGTTTGCCTGCTTGCGCTGTAATTATAGGATCGAAAAAAACGACAAATCCGCCGTCATCAAATAATTTGTATTTTTGCCGCAAAAGAAATCGAATGTCGGATAGATCGTTATATTTCTCGCGGAATAAATTTACCTTCGGCGTGTGTGCAAACTCGGTTATGCTTTGCGTCTTTGCGCCTTTGCGAGAGAATTATCACGCAAAGATGCTAAGGCGCAAAGCGAGAAACAATACGAATGCGCCATTCTTGGCCGTGCGAAGTATATACATTTTGGTCGGATTGACGGTATGCTTGAGTTCGTGCAAAGCACAGTCTGTTGCAGTAGATAAGCAACCGGCAGCCGTAGCGACGGAAAGCCTCGAATATGCGGAAGCAATCCGTCAAGCGCTATATTTTCAAATCAGGGCCGATTCATTGCGGCGAGCAACCGAAGCGCAAGTCGCGGCTTTGGCCGATGCTCCGGAATCGCAAAAAGCCGGCATGCGAATTGCCATACGTGATATTGATGCGCAAGCGACGGCGACGCAGAAAAAAGCCGACGAGTGGTTTGCGCGCGGCGGCCGGTTCGAACAAAGCATCACCCCGGCAGCTGCCGACAACCAATCGGAGCCGACGGCGCCGGAAGAATCGAAGCCGGCCGGTAAGGTCGAAGTGAAGGACGCGCCGAAAAAAACGGATGTTAAAGACGCTTCGACGGGGGAATTTGCGATTTTGGCGCGGTCTCCCTATTCGGCAGACAATCCGATTCCCGTCGATGCGGTGTTGCCCGACGGCACGGCATATAAAATACAGCTCGGCGCTTTCGGGAAACCGTTGCAGCCGAACACTTTCAAGGGTTTGACGCCGATTTCCGCAGAAAAGTTGCCCGGCGGTGTCACCAAATATTTTGTCGGCATGTTCCGGAAATTTTCCGATGCCGACGATGCATTGCGAAAGGTTCATGAATACGGCTATAAAGATGCCTACATCGTGGCTTTTTATAACAAAAAAGTAATATCTCCCGAACGTGCCAAGCAATTGGAAAATAAATAAAATCACATGTTTCAACTTTTTATCATCGTAGCCGTACTGGTTGCCGTCGCGTTTGTCGGCTTGGCTGTGGGCATCCTCATCAAAGGAAAGTTTCCGAACACGCACGTGGGGCACAATCCCGACATGAAAAAACTGGGCATCACCTGTGCCAAAAACGAAGCGGGTCTTTGTCAAGGGCGTTCCGCGTCGGACGATTGCAAAGGATGCAGTTGTGCCGGATAACATTCTGTCCTCGAAAATGATTCGTTCGTCAAAAAACGACCGCGCGGCAAACCGATTCCGAAAGGCCGCGAACACTCCGATTTGCCTTCTCGATTTCAAAAGAACATGCCTTGAAGTTTTTTCGAATTTATTTTCGGTAAAATTTAATGATGTATCTTTGCATCCATGAAAAATTGTTTCTTATTTTTCATGAAATGCTTATTCATCCAAGTTTGGATGCTCACGGCGACCTCTTCCGGCTTGGCATACGGGCAGGAAAGGGGTTCTTTGCCTTTGACGCAATCTCCCGCGGCGATTCATAGAAACGATACCGTTCCCGACGCTTTACCGAAAGATTCCCTGCATACGGCAAAGGACACGCTTTCCCGAACGGCGGCGGGCATCATCAATCCGAATGATTCCTTATCGGCAAACCGGATCGGAGAAATAAGCCCGTCGGACAGCACTTCCGCGGCACGCGATTCGTTGTTCCGCAGCGTTGTCGTGGGATTGACCGATCCGTTGGACACGGTGTCCGATCGTATTTTTGCATATCGGGTGTTGGACAAAAATTCGTACGCTCGCTTGCAGGTGCCGATCGACACGACGTTGACCCGTTTCGAGATCAACAACCCGGTGATGAAAAATTATTACGCGGGCGCTTATTTGGGCAATACGGGCTTATCGTATTTCCCCATCGGTTTCGAGGCGCGCAAACGGCCGTCGGATTATCTCTTTCTCGACCATGTGTCGGATTATATTCATGTTCCGGAGGAAACGACTTACTACCAAACCCAAATGGCGTACACGCTCCTCGATTATTCTTCCGCAGGTTCGAAGGCGACGAACGAATCGATTCTCAAGCTGGTGCATACGCAGAACGTGAATAAAAACTGGAACGTGGGGCTTTATTACGATATTATTTCATCCAACGGGCAATATCTCAACCAAAACGCCGCCGACAACGGGTTTTCGTTTTTTTCGGCATATCGCGGAAGCCAGTATTCGCTGTATGCCAATTTCAACTGGAATAATGTGCGGATGAAGGAAAACGGCGGATTGGCCGATTTGGATGCTTTTGCGGAAGAAGACGGCAGGGCCGATACGTACAGTGTGCGTTCTCAAGCGGGAAAAACGATTCTGCTGAACCGCAGTCTATATTTCATGCAATCTTATTCGCCGAGAAAGTTAAGTATCGGAAGAAAAAAAGCGAAGGTCGATTCGGTTGATGTGTCGCGTTTCACGCTGGTGCAGACGTTCAAACTCGATTGGAGCCGGCGGGAATTTTCCGATACCGCTTCGTATGTCTTCAGAGAGATGGGCACCAAGCCTAACTTCGGGACAACCAACACGCACGACTCGTTGTATTTCCGTCGCGTATTCAATCATTTCGAGTTGATGATCAAGGAACAGACGCGCAGAAAATTTACGGCGGGGTTCAGTATCGGTTTGCTCAACGAATTCGATCGCTACAATGCGAATATCATTCCCGATACGACATACGCCACGCGCGAAAATTATACTCCCGATGATACGGGTTGGGGCAGCGTTCCCGCTCTTTCGGGGGAAGACCTGACGATTTATTACAGAGGCACCAAAAAATATATCAACACTGCCGTCACGGGGCGTTTTTTCAATCATTCGGGCCGTTACCTGAATTGGGACTTCAACGGGAAACTGTATCTTACGGGCTATAAACTTGGCGACGCAAGTATCGACGGTACCGTGCAGATTCATTATTACACGACGAAAGGGCGCAACAGCCTGCTTTTGGGCGGCAGCATCGAAAATGCGCGGCCGAGTTATTTCCTGAACGATTACGCCTCCAACTGGTTGGCGTGGGACAACGATTTCAGCCAATCGCAGGAAATCCGGTTGCGCGGCGAGTTTGTCAGTCCGCATCTCAAACTCAAGCTCGGCGCTTATGCGTCGCAGTTGAACAACTACGTGTTTATCAATTCGAAGGCCGTTCCCGAACAAACATCCGAACCGTTGGTCACCGGCACCGCTTTCGTCGAAAAAGATATTAAATGGTGGAAATTCGGATTTCTGTTCCGCCTTTACGGACAGTATTCTTCGCACGAAAAAATCATTCCTTTGCCCGCCTTTGCGGGATATCAATCCACTTATTTCGAGACCTGGTTAGTGCGAAACGTGTTGACCATGCGCATCGGGTGGGACTTCAATTACAACACGCCGTATTATGCTTACGCATACATGCCCTCTTCCGGCATGTTTTATGTACAAGAGGAAAAGAAAATAGGAAATTATCCGTTTTTCGACGCATTCCTGAACTTTCAGATCAAGCGTGCGCGTATTTTCGTGAAAACGGAAGGATTGAATACTTTGCTCAATAATTCTATGGGCAAAGATTATTTCATGGTGTACCGATATCCGATGGGTGAATTCCGGGTGAAATTCGGCGTTTCGTGGGCGTTTTACGATTAGGCCCTTACACTTTAGTGTTAACCAAATAAATAAATCATGATTTGTGAAAAACAAAAAAAGAAGAAAGTAACAATCGTCAAAACAGGCTTAGTCATCGTGTCGGTTTGGCTATGGTCTTGTACGCAACAACCGGCAAAACAACAAGAAGTTGTCGACCTGCCTCAAATCAAGGAAAAGGAAAGTTTGGTGGTCGCAACGAATTATAATCCCGCCGATTACTTTGTCTATAAAGGGGAACCGATGGGATTTCAATACGAAATGCTCACCGAGCTGGGTAAGCATCTCGGTGTAAAAATTGAAATATGCACGGGCAAAAGTTATACGGAAAATTTGCAGTATCTTGCGCAAGGCCGTTGCGACATGATTGCCTCGGCGCTGCAATTTCAGGATGACAAATTTGCGGCAGTTGATGCCGATACGCTTTACATGGCGCGGCAAGTACTGGTGCAACGCAAACCGGCAGCCCGCAAGCATTTAACGAACAAAGAAGCGCAACAATCGCCGGTTCGCAACCCGGACGATCTGAACGGAAAAATGGTATACGTTTCGGGATGGTCGCCGTTGATCGACGGTAAGGATTTTGTCCGCGACCGCCACATACGTTTTACGCAATTGAAAGGCATCGACTCCGAAAGCCTTATCGGCTTGGTGGCTGACGGCGAATTGGATTACGCCGTGTGCAGCCGGTCGGTGGCGCGCTTGGTGGCCGACCGCTACAAAAATGTCGACGTGCAAACCGAATTGGGCGAACTGCCTGTCGGTTGGTCGGTGCGGCCCGAATCCGTCGAACTGCGTCGGGAAATCAACCGATGGATGACCGATTTCAAGAAAACGGCAAAATATGCCGTGTTGTACCAAAAATATCATGAAAGCAAAACACAGCAAACCAACGCGGGAAGCAAGTTTTTTGCGGGGCGTACCGGGGTTATTTCCGAATACGACGAGCTTTTCAAGAAGTACAGCAAGGAAATCGGCTGGGATTGGCGTCTGCTGGCTTCGCTGGTTTGTCAGGAATCGCGGTTCAAACCTACGATCCGTTCCCGAAAAGGCGCTTACGGTTTGATGCAGATGATGCCCGCCACGCTGGAACATTTCGGAGCCGACACCGCTTCGTCGCCCGAAAAACATATTGCGGCAGGTGTCGCTTACATCAAATATTTAGACAAAATCATCGCTCCTACCGTGGAGGATGAGGACGAACGCATCAAATTCGTGCTTGCTTCGTATAATATCGGTCCCGGCCATGTTTTCGACGCGCAGCGGTTGGCCGAAAAATACGGAAAAGATTCCGCCGTGTGGGACAACAGCGTCGATTCGTGTTTGCTCAGCAAGGCCGATCCCAAGTTCTATAACGACCCCGAAGTTCGTTGCGGGAAGTGCCGCGGAACAGAAACGTATTCTTTCGTCACGAAAGTGCTGGAACGGTACGAGCATTATAAAAACATCAACAGGATCCAATAAAATTTAAAAAAAGTTAAAAACCGGACGCAACGTTTCACTTTTTTTCCGTCTATTAAGAAAGTGAATCATGGTTTGGTTAAAAGGTTGAGGGCTTCGACAACAATGTTGTCAAGCCCTTTTCCATTTACCGTCGTCCTTGCAGTCCCGTACTTTCGGGTCAAGCTCCATATCGGTGAAGGTGCCCGACGATTTCGGAAATGCATTTTGTCATACGCCCGGCTAAAAAAATATCCTCCTGCCCGGATCTTTGTTTTCCCGTCTATCCGAACCTTTTCTTTACCTCGCGATACATGGCCGCCACTTTTTGTTTCGCATCGCCCGGGCCGAGCGTTTCGATGGGCAGATACCCGCGATATTCGGAAGCATCGATGATTTTTTTCAACCGGTCCAGATCGGTTTTTACTGCCCGGTTGTTCACAAACATCTCTTCCTTTACCTGCCAGGTGACGGCAAAGTCGATGGTTTGCGCAATTTCGGCGAAAGGGTCGGCCGAGCGGTAACAGCCGATGTCGAGCATCAACCCGACACAGTCGGAGTCGATCATCGAAAAGATCGTTTTCACGTCGTCGGCTGTTTTCAGGAAATCGTTGTGATTCTGCAACGCCAACACCACGCCGTTTTGCCGGGCAAAGAGCGCGCATTCGGAAATGTCGGCAACCATGCGGTCGGCAATCTGTTTCCACGTGTATCCTTCGGGAACTTTCGCTCCGGAAAATATCCGCAACGTCTGCGCTCCCAACTTGGAGGCGACCACCACCCAATCTTTCACGAGCTTTTTCTCCGCTTCGAGCGCAGCCGGGTCGGTAAGCGTGAAATCGTTCTTCACGCCCGTTCCGCATATTTCGAGGCCTAAACGAAAGGCTTTGTGCTTGACGCGATAGATATATTCGTCGGACGGCGTCGCGGGATACCCGGGAAAATAATATCCGGTAAGGTCCACGCCTTCGAAACCCGTTTCGGCGGCAAAGTCGAGCATATCGGCGATGGTCATCTCGCCCGAGCGCAACGGGTTATTGAACGAATATGCATTGAGCGAAATCTTTGTTTTGACGGGCAATTTCTTTCCCGGAGCGCTTGCCGCCCACAGGTCTCCGACGGGAAGAACGGCTGCGGGAGCGCATGCGGCCACTGTTTTGAATAAATGACGACGATTCATAAAGTCGGTTTTATTGATTTTTAATTGGTTGTGTTCGGGTTACCATATAATGATGATCGTTCCGGCGGTGATCAATAATCCGCCCGCGATAACTTTCGGGTCGAGCGGCTCTTTCAGAAAAACGAAAGCCATCAGAATGGCAAAAGGAACGCTCAGCTTGTCGATCGGGGCCACCTTGGAAACATCGCCCGTTTCCAGCGCCTTGAAATAAAATATCCACGAAAGCCCCGTGGCAATCCCCGAAAGGACAAGAAAAATAATATTGTTCCGCGATAGGTCGCGAACCTCTTTCATCTGCCCGCTGAAGAAAACGATTCCCCATGCCAAAACAAGCACCACGGCGGTACGCACTGCCGTAGCCGCATTTCCGCTGATTCCCTTTACGCCGACTTTCGCCAGTATCGCCGTCAGCGCGGCAAAAAGAGCGGCAAGTATTGCATACAATTTCCACATAAACTTTTCGAATTCAACAATTCAAAATTCAATGATTGAGTCCGCTCCGAAAAGTATCCGATGTGCCGGTTTCACCCCTGAATTCCCTAAAGGGGACTTCCGCAAAGCGCGGTATACCGAGACTTCCCTTTAGAGGTCGGGGGTAAAACAACACGATAGATACTTTTCGGAGTGGCTCACGTTTATTTTGAAAAGTTTTGACGTACTCGAAAACATAACGGCTTGAAGACTGTCAAAAGTAATAAAAACAAACGATCCTGTCAAAGATTTTCGACGAAGAACGATATTTTGTGTATATTCGTAAATTTGTACAATTTTTTTTCGAGTCGCTTTCATGTTATCGAGAGGTTTTCTCATATTGCTTTTCCTGAATTTGCTTTGGTCGGAAGTTTCGGCCGGAGACAGCATCCGTCATTCCGAACGTCCTCGGGTGGGGCTTGTACTGAGCGGAGGCGGGGCTAAAGGGATGGCGCATGTGGGCGTATTGAAGGTGATTGAAGAATTAGGCATTCCGATCGATTATATCGGCGGCACCAGTATGGGAAGCATTGTGGGCGGCCTGTCTGCCATAGGTTACACCGCGTCTCAATTGGAAGACTACATGAAAACAACCGATTGGGAGGGTTTGCTCACCGATCGCATATTGCGCCGGCATGTTTCCATTTACGAAAAAGGCGAACGCAAACGGTATTGGTTGCAATTTCCGATCAGAGGAGGGCGGATTAACCTGCCGCTGGGGATTCTGTCGGGACAAAATGTATCGAATTTGTTTACCGAGTTGGCCAGCCCGGCGTATGCGCAGTGCGATTTCGGCAAACTGCCCACGCCGTTTCTTTGTGTGGGCACCGATATCGAGTCGGGTACCGAAGTGGTGATCGAACACGGGAATCTGGCTAAGGCGATGCGCGCCAGCATGGCCATTCCTTCCGTATTCACGCCCGAAACGATCGGCGGCCGACCGTTGTACGACGGCGGCTTGACCAATAATTTCCCGGCCGACATAGTGCACAAGAAGGGAATCGATATTCTTATCGGTGTGGACGTGACTTCGCAAGCCAACGAGGCCAAATTCGACAATATCTATCAGGTGATGGAGCAGGTTGTCTTCATGTCGTCGTTGCCGCTCAAAGAGTCCAACAAAAAACTGTGCAAGATATTGATCGTTCCTCAGATAGCCGAATACGGCGCATCGAGTTTCGGCGCTGCCGACAGTTTGGTTGTTCGCGGCGAACGCGCTGCCCGGCAACATTACGGCGAGTTGAAGGCTTTGGCCGATTCGTTACGTCGGTTCAAGCCCGACGGACCGAAAGCGCACGATCTTTGTCCGCAGCCTTTATCGTCGTTTTACGTGCATCACATTAAGGTTAACGGGCTGAAACACATCCCGAAGGAATTTTTCCTGCAAAAGTTGGATTTGGATACGCTTGAGGTATTAACATTTTCGGAGCTGAATCATGCCGTCGACCGCCTGAGAGGCACGCAGGTTTTCCAATCGGTGGTTTACCGGCTCAATCCTTTACCGGACGGAATGATCGAACTCGAATTCGATTGTATCGAGCAAAGCACCAACCTTTTCAGGGTGGGGTTGCATTACGATTCGGAATACAGAGCCGCGCTTTTGTTAAACTTATCGTTGCGAAACGTGTTGTTCAACAATTCGAAAGCGTTGGCCGAGTTGTCGCTCGGCGAAAATCCGGCTTTCGGGCTGTCGTATTTTCAAAGTCCGAGCCTCAAACCGATCGGCAAAACGCTTTTCAAATCGACGCTTACGCCCGATTGGCTTTTCCACATCAACGGCTATCAAATGGATGCGTATCAATACGTAGGCAATCAGCGCAGTACATCGTACCGGTTTTCGAATCTCTCCACCGGTATCAAACTATTGGTCAACCCGTCGGTCAACAATATGTTCGGAGGAGGAATTATCGGCGATTATTCCGTGATCGAAAGTAAGATAGGCAGCGAGAGCGAGAATACGAAATCCAACTACATGTACCTGACCTACCGGTTTTTTTACGAGCACGACAGTTACAACGAGGATTATTTTCCGACGGAAGGCAGCAATTTCCGTGTCGAAGGGTCTTACAATAAAGGACTTTCGAAAAATGTCAGGTATTCGGACGGGCTTGTCGGAGTGATGTTTCGTTCGAATTTTGCCGTTACGCCGATTAAGCGATGGACATTGCATTTCGGCGGTTCGGCCGGATCGATGTTCGGGACGGATATTCCTCCGCAATATCTGATGTATTTGGGCGGCACGCAAGATAAGCTGCTGCGTAACGATATTCGTTTCGTGGGGATGTATTTTTTGCAAAAGCCCGGCAAAAACGCATGGGCCGCGCATTTGAATAATCAGGTGCGTTTGTGGAACAATATTTATGTGATTTTCCGTACGAATTTGGGAAAAGCTGAGGATGAGTTTGCCGATCTTTTCACATTTCGCAATTATTGGATCGGATACGGTGTTTCCTTGCAGTATAACAGCGTCGTAGGCCCGTTGGGATTCACCCTCAGCTCGTCCAATGCAACCAAAAGCCTGATAGGATCGATCAATATCGGATTCTGGTTTTAACCACCGAGACACTAAGCTCACAAAGCTTTTCTCTGTGTGCTCAGGGTCTCAGTGGTTAAAATTTTGCATCAGAATCGAAAACAAAACGACGAACGAAAAATTTCCGTGTGTCTGCAAATAGTCGCGAATGAATTTATTGGCCTTTACAATGTGATCGTGCACCGTGCTGCGTGCAATTCCCAAACTTCGAGCCACTTCGTCGTACGATTGTTCCCGCAATTTGCATCTTTCGAAAACGATGCGTCTTTGCGAAGGCAATTCGGCAATAGCCGCATCGAGCAACTTTTTATATTCCTCGTAGAAATCGTCGGACTGCTCATTTTCGGCGATATCGGCAAATTGCAGTATTTCTTTCTTAACGGTTTCTTCACAGGTCGCTTTCTTGAAAAGATCGAAAACGGCATTTCGACAAATGGCGCCGATAAAAGCCGCAAAATTACGGTCGGGATCCAGCTCCGCGCGATGATCCCAGATTTTGAGGAAAACGTTTTGGGTGATGTCCTGCGCCGATGTCTCCGATCGGGTCATTTTCAGCGCCGAATAATAAACCTTACGGTGATACTTGTTATAAAGCGTCACAAAAGATTCTTCGTCTCCCTCGATCAGACATTTAACGCAAAAATAGTCCGAATTTTCCATGAAACACCGTCATTTATACGTTGCAAAATTAAACGATTATTTCAAAAGAAGTCGTTGCGCAAAAACAAATTCGAGCCTGCCACGTTTTGATAATAAAATACCGGGAATATCCTTATAAATCGATCATTTTTCCAAAAAAAACTATGCGAAAAATGCGTTTTATACGTTATATTTACGGATAAAACAATTTCAAAAAAACAATCGAAAATGGAACGCGCATATTTGGAAGAATTGGAAGCCATGAAAAAAAGGCTTCTTGTATCGATGGAAGATTATATGACCGGAGATAAGTTCGATAATGCTTACGATGTGAGCTATACCTCAGCCGATATCAGCGAATGCAGCCAAATTTTGGCCGCCTACGTCGGTTGTCTCGATCGCTTGGGCGAAAAGGCTTCGGAAGAAGACATCATGGAATGCGTAAAAAACGCAGTGTTGCAATTGAATGACCTCAGCGCCGAACGCCCCGACTTGATCGAGGAATCGGAGCAGGAGGCGTTATGCGACTACATCGAATTTGCGGCAAAGGGAGCCGGGTTGAAAAATATTGAAGAGGATATTACGGAAAGATGGCGTAAGTGGTAATGCTTTTTTACGGATAAAAATTGACAATAAAGTACAGTTTTGATACGTTCGTCAAAGAAGTAAGTACGTTCGTCAAAAAAAAGATACAATTCGAATCGGATCATGTATCTTTGTTCGTGTAAAATTAAAACAAATTTTTACACTTTCATACTTTACTTTTTCAAGGGAAACCCTGATTTCCCATCGCCCCACCCGTTTGGCCGCAGGTGGGGTTTTTCTTTTCCGGATCGTCAAGAAAGGCGCTCGTCGACGGTATCTTCGCGTGTCGGCAGTTTCCCCGATCGGACGGCTTTCATGAATTGCTCGTAGTCGATGTTGACTTGACGGGCGTATGCTTTTGAAAAAGAAACGATTGCTTCGCCAAATTTGTCGCTTTTGCCCATGTATGCGCCGATAACATCGGAATTGCCCGTTTTTGCATGCGCTCTTGCCAGCGTCCTGCCGCACAGGCGCGCATAAGCTCCCAACAGTTCCGCATCGAATCGATTTATTTCGGGTGTTATCTTTTTGTCTTTCAGTTGCCTGAAATAGAAATGTCTTCCGGCGGGACCGGTACTCCACCCCAGAAAAATATCGCCGGCCGTTTGCACCAATCGCTGCCCTTCCACAACCCTTTGTCCGTGATGTTCGTATGCGATTTTTGCAACGTATGGTTCCAACACGCTTGCCCGGGCTTCTTTCACTTGAATGAACAGCGGTTCTTCTTTGTCGTTCATCAGCAGCACCACATAACAACGAGTGCCGACGCTTCCGGTCCCGACCACTTTCAATGCAATGTCGACGATTTTGTACTTGCCGAGCAGAAATCTGCGATCGGGCAATAATGTATCCTTGTAGCTTTCCCAAAAAGAAATCACCGAGTTCATCACTTTGTCCAAATCATACGGATGATACACAAGCGGAGGCTGTTCGGTAATTTCGAATTTGCCCAATACCTGTCGGGTAATCTTATAAAAAACCTGTTCCCGAGTCTGTTTTCTTGCTTTGGCAATGGCTTCGTTCAACAGATTTTTCGCTTTCCGATTTTTGGCTTTGTTGCGCATGTCTGCCAAATCGAATTTCATATACCACAAATCCAGCATGCTCATATTGCTGAATTTTTGCATGTTGTCGCGATAAGATCGGACAAGAGAGAATGCGATATCCTCGGCGGCGCCTTTATTCATGCCCCGTTCGTCGGCAATCAACAGAAAACTCGTGGCAAGACGTTTCAAATCCCATTCCCAGGGTGCGGGACAAGTTTCGTCGAAATCGTTGATGTCGAAAACCAACGTTCTTTCGGGAGTTGCATATCCGCCGAAATTCATAAGGTGACAATCGCCGATCGATTGTATGTTCAGGTCGGTATGCGGCTGGTGCGACAGATCGAATGCCATGATGTTCGCTGCACCGCGATAGAAAGCAAACGGCGATGCGCTCATCCGATAATGTCGTATCGGTATCAGTTCCGGCAAACGATCGTTGTTGGAAGCGATAATCATTTCCGGTGCGAGCTTGCGCGAACGCGGCAATTTAAAAATCGATTGATCGGCACGACTTATCTTTTTCCGCATTTCCTTTCCTTTTTCTATCTGTTCTCGTCCGGGTTTCATCGTATGAAGACTTTTCGGGTGTTTTAATCCCGGTTATCATCATATCGGCTTTTGAACCGGGCTTTAGGCTCCTATAACAACTTTTACGTCAAATTTGTTGGATTAATGTGTAATTTGCTTTCGTACAGGAATATCGAAAAGACCTCGAAAGCATCATCTGCTTCCGAGGTCTGAGGGGAAACCGCTTCCCTCCTTGCGAGCGTCGGGAAACGGTTTGTATATATAGGGTTTACGATGCTTGATTGCGACTGAAGTCGGTTTGCGGCCGCCTCGTCGATTTTTATTTCCGGACTTCCGGGCTTCATAAATTGCAACAACCGGAAAAAATAAAAAGTTTAACACGATATTTTTGCGAAAGCAAATATGGCCCGCACCGACGTCGGGTGTTGCAAAACGTTTGAATTTTATAAGATTGACACGGGTTGTATTTGGCATCATCAATCGGTTGATTCGAATTTCGATTTTCATGAAATGCAATATTCATCAATAAATTGGATAACCGTATCGGATAAATTTCACAAATGAAAAGGTTTTCACAAAATTGGAATCAACAATGACGTGTATTGGAGCGGCTTTCGGGAATCGGTAAAATGCAGAACAATCCTGCAGCATATACAAACTGCATTTTTCGTGGTCAAACACTTGTATATCGCCTATTTCGGAACACATTTCGGCATCGGAGCGTAAAACTATTTTTATAAAATATTTATATCCGGAACTTCTTTTTTTACAAATTCCATATAAACTATGAAATATTTTTGTATCGATTCAATATCATTTAATTAAAGTCTGCCCTTATCCGATAACATGCTCGCGAAATTGCCGGATTTCATGCCGCATAATTTCGCACCGCTGTAGGATATGAAAGAATCTCGATTAATTGATGCGGAATCGAATGTTGAAAAAGTAAATTTTATGAACCGGTAAATCGAATGTATTATGGAAGACGTAAAATTGTTTATCAAGTTTCTGAAATTGGCTCAAAGGAATTTTAAAAATGAACGGAGTATCAATTTCTACGCCGAAAAGCTCGGAGTAACGTCCGAAGAACTTTCGCGAGTTATTTGGGACACGAGCGACAGCTCCTTGTCCGAATGGATGGATGTCCTGGAAAAGTTGGAGGCGGAAACCGGAAATTGTTGTGTGGTATAAGCACAGATTTATTTGTCGAAAGCTAAAAAATGTAAAGTATGGAAAACATCGTAAATGAGCGCCAAACGAACGAAAGAAGGGCCGATACTACCTTCGTGCGCACAATGTACAAACAAAAATTATTGGGATACAAGAATATCCGATATCGGAGCACAAAGGGTTACGACGATACGGGCGCAACCGTTATCGAAGACGAGGAAGGGATAAAGTTGCAGTTGAAACACACGCATCATCTTACCGGCTTGTTGCAATATTCCGATGGCAACCACAATTATTGGTAATGATACATCAAAATAGGTTTTTCGATTCGGAGGATGTGTCAAAGGTCGAAAAAGCAATGAGGCAAGATTCGCATGACATGATCCGAAGTTGACCCGCCCGGATACGGGTTTCAAAAAACAGAAACTTACTCAAAACTCACCAATATTTTCGGAGCAAATATAAACAATCCTGACGGACAAAGATAAACCGGTCGGGCAAAAGATGCTATGCGTCTGTTTAAAAGTATTATATTCATTCTTTATTTTTCCATGATGATACCGAATGATTATTTAATTTGCTTATTGTAAGTATTAAAGCCAAAATTATGAAGCTTATAAGTGAAATCTTTTTTATAATTTCTTTATACATGTGACATTTTATTTAATAAAATATATACAAACATCGTTATATTTTTGTCGTGAGTGATCGGGCATCAATTGCAATCATGTGTAGCATTTTTTATTCATCAGTATAAATAATATAATTATGACAACCTTAGAATTCAATCATCGACTGGTCGCGCTTGAAGTACCGTTGAGACGTTTTGCCTTGAGGTTGACGGCAAATAAAGACGACGCGAAAGATTTGTTACAGGACACGTTTCTGAAAGCGATTACCTATCAATCGCATTTCGAACAATCGACCAATTTGAAGGCATGGACTTATACCATCATGAAAAATACGTTTATCAATAATTACCGGAAAAATGTCCGACAAAACACTGTTTTCGACAGCACCAAAGACTTTCATTTTTTGAGCCGGAACCTCGATACTTTCAATATGGAACCCGATTCGGTTTTAGGTACCAAAGAAATCAACCAAGCCATCGACGAGTTGGACAACGAGTTTAAGGTTCCGTTCAGGATGCACACTCAAGGGTATAAATACAAGGAAATTGCGCAGATACTGGGCTTGAAAATAGGGACGGTGAAAAGTCGTATTTTCTTTTCGCGCAAAAAGTTGGCCGAAAGCCTCGACGGCTACAACTGATCCGGATATTCGCCGAAAAAACGGTTGATTTCGTTTTTTCGCAAATCGCTTTCTCTTACTTTGTTAAGTTGCGGTTGCTCATTGCCGCCGAGGTTTTCCCGGCGGCAATGGATCGCAACGATGTGAATAATATTGTTTACTATTACAATCTCGTGTAGTTCACCGATTCCGGGTGACCGGTTTGACGGTCAGGGTCAGGGGTGAAACCGGCGCAATGGATGCTTTTCGGAGCGGACTCCATCAAGGACGCCGATAACAATTATATTTTGTATGCAAAATTGAAATAGAGGAATAAAGCGCTGCCCGGGATTTGAAA
>JAVBRP010000022.1:0-8917 GCA_031547815.1 Bacteroidales bacterium
CGCGGTTGCGGGAACCGGCACGGGCGCCTTTACGGCCAACCTCACGGGCCTCACCGCCGGCACGAAATATTACGTGCGGGCGTATGCCGTCGGTAGCGGAGGAACGGTATACGGCAACGAGGTGAACTTTACCGCCTCGACAACGGCTCCCGTGCTCACCACCGCCGCCGTAAGCGGCATTACCGCTACGGGCGCCACCGCCGGCGGCAACATCACCGATGCGGGCGCTCCGGCATTTACCGAGCGGGGCGTGTGTTACGCTGTAACGACCAACCCCACCACCGCCGGCTCGAAAGTTGCAGTTGCGGGAACCGGCACGGGCGCTTTCACGGCTGCTCTTTCCGGGCTTACCGCCAATACCAAATATTACGTGCGGGCGTATGCCGTTGCGGGTACGGAAACGACTTACGGCAACGAAGTAAATTTCACTACCGCTGCCGCGGAAGAACCGATAGGCGCTGATTCTGAGTTGTTGTTGGAAACAATTTACAGGCACAGCGAAACAAAAGAGGCAGAGGCAATGGAAAGTTACGAATATGACAGTCAAGGACGGATTGTTAAAATTAGCAATTTGCATAATAATGCCGACAATTATGAGACCATTACGTATGATGATGCTACGGGAGTGGTGACATTACAGGGTGTAGAGTATAATGGGCCGTTCAAGGATACCTATACGAAAAGCGGAAATACGATTGTTGTAAAAAACGACAAAGGGGAGTTGGGTTCTTTTACGTTGAATGATCAAGGGTTACCAACAGAACTGAAGGATGGAGAAAACAAAATTACCTTCACATACGACAGCAAAGGAAATTTGCAAACGGTAACCGGTTTCTATGAGGATGGCGCCGTCACCACTTTTACATACGATGCTAAAAAAGGCCCGTTTTATTCCTGCACTTCACCTAAATGGTATTTATGGTTGAATGCTTTAGGCGGAAACGAGTTGGGCGGGTATATCAATAATATGTTAACGGAAAGTTCTACACACGGCAGTAGAACATATACCTACGAATATAATGCAGCCGGTTACCCGACTCGTGTCAGTTTCGGAGCAGATTTTTATTATACCTTTAAATACCGAAAAAAATAAGGTAATCCGGATCAAGCGCAAAAGCATGTCGGTGAGAAATTCTTTATTTTTCATAATATCACCGACATACTTTTGCGCTTGATCCGTTATTTCTTCAATGATTCTGCTTGCCGGTCGGCAAAAATGTTTACATTTACGACGATTTTGTGTCTTACCAAATAGACATCTGTGGAATAAAACTCGAATGAAAAGATTATTTACGTTTCAAATACGTGTAAAACAATGAAAAATACAATATCCGGTTTTTTAGTATTCATCGGCATGTCGGTTGCGTGTTTTGCGCAAAAGCCGACTTACAACATCAAGGATTTCGGAGCGAAAGGCGACGGTGTTACGCTTTGCACCAACGCCATCAACAAAGCCGTGACTGCATGTTCGGCAGCCGGCGGAGGCGTTGTCGTCATTCCGTCGGGAACCTTCAAAAGCGGTACCGTTTTTATGAAAAGCAATGTGGAGTTGCATCTCGCACCCGGTTCCGTTCTGTCGGCAAGCACCGATCATAAAGATTTTCCCGGGCAACCGGCGGCGGCATATCGTGCATTGCGGGACGAGGGCGGTTGGTTCGCATTTCTTTTTGCCGAAGGCGCTTCGAATATCGCCGTAACGGGGACGGGTGTCATCGACGGAAACGGGGCGTTGCAAAAGCCTCGCCCGAGCAACAACAAAGAGATGGACGGGCGTCCCAAAAATATCGTCTTCATTTCGTGCAGGCAAGTGCGGATCGAAGGCATCCGGATGAGAAATTCCGCCATGTGGAACCAGCATTATTTGGATTGCGAAGATGTGATTATCGACAAGATAGAAGTTTATAACCATTCGAACCGCAACAACGATGCGTTGGATCTCGACGGTTGTCGCCGTGTGACGGTTTCCAACTCGATATTCGATTCGGACGACGACGGAATCACTTTGAAAAGTACGGGAGCGGCGCCTGCCGAAGATATTGTCATTACGAATTGCATCGTGTCGAGTTTTTGCAATGCCATCAAAGCGGGCACCGAATCGACGGGCGGTTTCCGCAATATCAGCATCAGCAATTGCGTGGTGAAACCGAGCCGCAGCACGACACAACCGATATTTAACACGCCGCGTCGGGGAATTACGGGTATTTCGTTGGAAATTGTCGACGGGGGTATCATGGAAGGCGTAACCATCAGCAACATCACCATCGATGGAACGGAATGCCCGCTATATATCCGACTCGGAAATCGCGCCCGAAAACATACGGAATCCGCTCCGGAGCCGTCCGTAGGGAAAATGCGCAACATCAGCATCAGCGACATAACGGCTTACAATACCGGCAATTTTTCGAGTTCGATTACCGCAATTCCCGGTTATTATATCGAAAACGTCAACATCAACAACATTCAACTATTCAATAAAGGCGGATTGAAAAGCGGGGAATATATTGCCGCGCACACCGGCGTGAAGGAAGACGAAAAAGGTTATCCGCAACCCACGACGTGGAAAAATCTGCCGTCGTCGACGCTCTTTGTCCGACATGTGAAAAACCTGACGGTCGACAATTTGATGTTCGGCAGCGATGCGCCCGATCCGCGAATTCCGATCGTGGCTGTCGACGCGAAAAACCTTCGAATCGGAAAAAGTACCTTTTCGGGACCTTCGAATCCCGAATCTTTTATATTTTTGAGCGATGTTGACGAACATGACATCGAAAAACCGACGGGTTGGGGAAATCGACAATTGATCAAGAAATGAATGATATGTTATGGGGCAAAAAAACGGTTCAAGTCCTTATTATACTTCGTGCGGTCAAGTTTTGTGATATTCCTCTTTGCGTCTTAGCGCCTTTGCGAGAGGTAATATCACGCAAAGACGCCAAGGCGCGAAGCATAAAATAACTCCGCGTGAAGTATAAATAATGTGTAAATTATTCCGATATATCGTTGCGATCCTTTTCCTGATCGGTTGCGGCAGCAAACCCGATTTCAAGGATCGATTGCAACCGGTTGCCGAAAACAGCGGTTTTCGCATGGCCGATTATTTCGTGTGGTGCGGCTCGGCAATCGAAGTCGACGGAACATTTCATCTGTTTGCTTCGCGTTGGCCGAAATCGACCGGGTTCCCGGAAGGGTATCGCCGATATTCCGAAATAGTGCGGGCAACGGCCGATAGCCCCGAAGGGCCGTATACATTTCGGGAAGTCGTGGTCGGCAAGCGCGACAGCGCATATTGGGATGCGGGCATGGCGCACAATCCCACGATTCACAAAATCGGCAACCGGTATGTTCTTTTCTACATCGGGAGCGATTTCACTACCCTGCGTGCCGGAACTTCGTCGCTGCTGCGACGCATCGGTTACGCGACGGCCGAAAATATCGACGGGCCTTGGACACGTTGCGACGCACCGGTGATCGACAAAGAATCGAATAATCCCGCAATTTACGTCGAACCCGACATGCGTGTCAAAATGCTGTATCGCGATGCGGATTTGAAAGTGATCATGGCCGAAGCGCCGAGTTTCGAAGGCCCGTACACGACCGTCAACGGCGACGTGTGGCCCGAATGCAGGCTGGAAGATTTTTATTTGTACAAGATGCACGGACAATATCGGTTTATCTGCGAGGATAACGTCGGCGACATTTCGGGGCACGAACGTTGGGGTGTGGAACTGGTTTCGGACAACGGCGTCGACGGGTGGCGAAAGGCCGATCCCGCAACGGCGTACGATCACGACATCAAATATGTGTCGGGGCGGGTTTTGCATTGCACCCGGCGCGAACGCCCGCAATTATTGATTCGCAACGGGAAGATCACGCATCTGATTACTTCCGTTTTCGACGGGAAAGATACTTGGAGCCAACCTGCGGAAATAAAACCGCCGATCGAAATCCGATAATCATCACTCGAATATCTTCATAAAATAAATCATTCATTCAATTCAATTTAACAACAACATGAAAACAAAAAACCAAATGTCACGCCGAAACTTTTTGGCAACGTCCGGAGTCATTGCCGGAGGTGCGTTAGTAAGTCCAATTGCCGGTTTGGAACCGGCGCCTTTATCCGCATCGTCGAAACCCGCCGCAAAAAAGATGCGTGTGGCCATGGTGGGCACCGGATCGAGAGGAACCGGGATGTGGGGCCGCGACTTGGTGAAACGCTACCCCGAACAACTCGAATTCGTTGCGCTTTGCGACATCAATCAAGGGCGGGTGGAAACGGCCAAGAAAATGATGGAAGTCGGTTGCCCGACCTTTACCGATTTCGAAAAGATGATGAAGGACATGAAGCCCGAGTTGCTGATTGTTACTACGGTGGACGCGACGCATCACGAATTCATCATCCGCGGGATGGAGCTTGGCGCAAATGTGCTCACCGAAAAACCGATGACTACCGACGAAAAGAAGGTGCAGGCGATCCTCGACGCCGAAAAACGCACCGGCAAGGTTTGCCGCGTTACGTTCAACTACCGCTATTCGCCGCATCGCGCAAAAATGTGGGAATTGCTGCGCGCCGGCGAGATCGGCGAACTGACTTCGGTCGATTTTCACTGGTATCTGGACACTTCGCACGGCGCCGATTATTTCAGGCGTTGGCACCGCTTGGTCGAAAAAAGCGGTTCGCTTTGGGTACACAAGGCCAGCCACCATTTCGACCTGCTGAATTGGTGGATCGACAGCGACCCCGAAACGGTGTTTGCGTCGGGCGCATTGGATTTTTACGGCAAAAACGGCAAGCTGCGCGCCGAAAATTGCCGCAATTGCCCGCATACCAAGGAATGTAAATTCTATTGGGATGTCACCAAAAACGAAACGTACAAGAAGTTGTATGTCGACAACGAGAAATACGACGGCTATCTGCGCGACGGTTGCGTTTTCAAGAACGACATCAACATTTTCGACAAGATGGCGGCGACCATTCAATACAAAAACGGCGTTCAGGTGGCTTATTCGTTGACGACTTATTCGCCGTACGAAGGCTATCGCGTTGCTTTCAACGGAACGAAAGGCCGTATCGATGCATGGATTGAGGAAACGAAACCCGTTCGCGATGTCGATTACGACGAAATCGTTCTGTTCAAAAATTTCTCGAAACGTCAATATATCAGCATTCCTTACGGAACATCGGGACACGGCGGCGGCGATAATATATTGCGCGACCAGATATTCCTGCCCAACATTCCCGATCCGCTGCAACAATGCGCCGGAACGAGAGACGGAGCGTTTGCCTGCCTTGTCGGGATTGCCGCACGCAACAGCATCGCGACGAAGCAGCCCGTCAAGATCGCCGACCTGACGTCGCTCAAGCCGCAGGAGAAGAAAATGTATCAGAGGATTATGTAATCCTCGACCGGTTATACCTTGCACGTCCAAGTTTTGTGATATTCTTCTTTGCGTCTTGGCGTCTTTGCGAGAGAATAATCACGCAAAGCCGCCAAGGCGCGAAGCACAAAATAACTCCGCGTGAGGTATAATTCGTGCAGTTCGTGGATAAAACGGTTGCTCCGATCATCAATAAAAATATCCGACAATGGAAACCATGGTGTTAAAAGACAAGAATGTTTTTCCCGACGAGGGAGTTTTGAAAGCCGCTTTGCGCGAAAGTTATCCCGCATTCGAAGAACTGAGCGGCGCACTGTCCGAATTGGAATTGAAACCGGAATGGAATTACTACAACGACGGGAAAGCGTGGTTGTGCAAGATATTGTTCAAGAAGAAAAATCTCGGCTGGCTCTCGGTTTGGGACGGTTCTTTCCATACAACATTCTATTTTACCGAAAAGCACTTGGCCTCAATTGCCGATTTGGACATCGCGGAGAGCATCAAGGAAGATTTTTGCCGCGCCAAACCGGTCGGCAAATTGATTCCCATGATTATTGATGTTCGCCGCAAAGAACAACTCCGGGATGTGCTGACGCTTGTGCGATTCAAGAAGGGTTTGAAATAAAATTGCCGCCCAACCCCGAATTTTATGCTTCGGCTGCACGGGCATAATTTTTCTCCCGAACATTTCAACTTTTTCGTCGATGAATGGTTTTACACGTATTAAAAATATTGATAAAACCATCAAAAACGAAAATCATGAACCATATCATTTTACCGGGAAAAAGTATCGGAATGCTTGTGTACGCGCTGTTTTTTTGTTGCGGGATATATGCACAACCGGTTCCTCCCGGCGAACACGACGATGTCGAAGCCATGAAACAGGCCAACAATCCGCTGGCAAGCATCAAATCGGCCAATGTGCACAACTATTACATGCCGTCGCTGTACGGTGCGCCCGATGTTACCATGAATCAGGCATGGCTGCGCTATGCGCAACCCATCGGGTCGTTCATCGTTCGCGCGTCGCTTCCTTTCGTGACCATGTCGCCTGCCGATGCAGGCCCCACGTCGGGCTTGGGCGACCTGAACGCCTTTGTCATCTACAAGTTCAAAATGAAAAGCGAAAGCGCGGAAGTGGGAATCGGCCCGTCATTGACGTTTCCCACCGCCACCAACGATTTGGGTACGGGAAAATGGCAATTGGGCTTCTCGGCCATCGCATTTTTCAAAAGCAACCCGATCGTACAGGTAGGGTCGTTGGTCACCTGGCAAATGTCGATTGCCGGCGATGAAGATCGCAGCGACGTAAACATGCTGACGCCGCAGATTTTCTTTATGTGGCAGTTGGGCGGAGGCACTTATTTGAGAAGCACCGGTATTTGGACATTCGATTTGGAGAACGGAACGTATAATGTCCCCATCGGATTGGGTATCGGAAAAGTCATCAAATCGGGAAGCAAGATATTCAATATCTTCATGGAACCTCAATACTCGGTTTATTCCTGGGGAGCGGGACAGCCCAAATTACAGGTGTTCGTCGGGTTCAACACGCAATTCCGGTAAGGCGATCGGCTGCTTCGGCAATCAGTTCGCCCAATTGCTCGATACTTTGCAGGGTGACGTCGGGTTGCGGATCGGTTTTTTGCGCATCGGCCAATGTCGCTTCTCGGGCAGAGGTTTCCCCAACACGGCATCGGGTTTGCGGCCCGCAGCTTTTTCCAACCCGGCGCATATCGAATCGCAATAGAGCGCCACGTGTTTGATGCGGCCGACGCGCTTCAATAATGTTTCCCTGTCGGGATATGCCGATAATCCTACTTTGGTTATGAAGGTGTCTGATTATTTTCGAATGATGAATTATTTGATAAAATTGATTTTTATAAGAGATATTCTTATGCTTGCATAAGAGAGTCTCTTATGCAGGCGTAAGAGATGTTCTTATGCAGGCATAAGAGGCGGTCTTATGCGGGCATAAGAGTTGTTCTTAACGCAAAAAGCGCATAAACTCGAAATATTTGTTTACACGCTTTTGGTAAAGTGTCTTCCGGAAAACCCGCTTTATTACTTTTTCAATCGTTCCAATTCCTTCATCAGATTTTCGATTAACTCATCTTTTTCTTCGAGTTTTTTCCGATTTTCTTTAATCTTTTTATCTTTTTCTTTCAGACTTTTATCCTTTTCTTTCAGGCTTTTATCCTTTTCTTTCAGATTTTTGTCTTTTTCTTTCAGGCTTTTGTCCTTTTCTTTCAGGCTTTTGTCTTTTTCTTTCAGGCTTATATCCTTTTCTTTCAACTTCTTTTTCTGATCTTCGATATCTTTTTCGTATTCCTCCAACAGCCGGTTCGACCACCACTCCTCTTCCAAAGCTCGTTTTTCTTTGGGATCGGACCCGGTATGCTGCAATATTTCCACCATCTCCTTAACATTTTCGTCATCTACCGGGTGATCGTATTCTTTAAGGATGCCTTTATCGTCGATAAAATATTTCTGTTCAAATACACTCAACATCTTTTCCAAACGAGTATGCGTTTTCCCTTGAATTCGAGGAATCTGCACAAAGTAGCCATCGTGCGTGAGGCATTCGATCAACGGACTTTTTACCTCAATCTCTTTTTGATCTATCAAATCCTTGTAGGTACGGCATACTTTGATAGCGATCGCGTCGGTTTCGGACAACTTAAATCCCAACAGGTAAATACTGATGATGGGTAAGGCTCTTTCCACTTTTCCGCCGTCGACTTCCACCATATCCAAGCGTTTGTACTGCTCGCCCAAATATGTGCGAAAACGAAGCAAATCGGTGGCTTTTTGCGATTTTTGTATTTCTATCAGCACTTTTTTATACTCCCCGTCAGCGATTTGGATGGTAGCTACAAAGTCGAAACGTATCACCGACAAGATTTCGTAATCGCCGGGATTTTTCATTTCGCCCGCTTTTTTCTCCTTTGTCCGCGCACTTTGAAAATAGGTATATTCTTGAGGAACCATGGCAATATCCACTACAGGCTCGTCAATAAGCGCTTCTACGAAAAAGCGCGCTACGCGCTTGTTTTCCATCAAGCGTTTAAAAACGGTGTCGAATATCGGATTGGCGATGATCATGATTCAATAATTTCAAAAATCACACAAATTTACTGTTTTTGCGTCAATTCCAAAAAATCGAGTAAACAAATATGTCAAAGAACGCAGGGGCAGACTCGTCCGGCGGGTTTCGAAAGCCCGTCGGGTTTTACAGTTGTTTTTTGTTTTTTGATGGATAAATTTTGATTCAATGCCGCGTATGATGCGCGAACTGTCAGCTTGTTGCAGATAGCGTTTGGCCGGGTGTTTATGGCGCGATTCGAAATTAATGGAAATTTATGATGCAATGTCGTTTAATTAAGGATTCTAAAATCGTATTTTACCCCCGACCCATAAAGGGCAGGGCCGGTAAGTTCTTCGTTTATGTCCTACGGACAAATGAATGTCTTAGGGCGCCTTTCTCTATTGACGTGGTTGTCCTACGGACAACTTAGCGTAAGCGATCTCACGAACG
>JAVBRP010000293.1:0-4545 GCA_031547815.1 Bacteroidales bacterium
ATTCCGTTCAATCGTTGGATCAACGACTTGAACCCCGCCGACATAGAATCGATCGAGATTTTGAAAGATGCATCGGCGACAGCTATTTACGGCTCCCGCGGAGCCAACGGGGTTATTCTGATTACCACCAAAAAAGCAAGATCGGGAAAAGCCGAAATATCATACGATTTTTATTACGGATTCCGTTCCGCACAGAAAGCCTACGATATGATGAACGGCCCGCAATATTTGGAAATGCTTCGCGAAGCAGGCCGTGCAAGCAATCTTTATCCGCAAGACGGATCCGTGAATTTGGCCGACGATTTGAAGTTGATGAAATACAGAGATCAATGGAGTGACGAATCGGTTGCGATGGGATATGATGACAACGGAGTATATCACGCCGACAGGGTTCGTTCCTTCGATTGGGGTGAAGCAGCCTTGCAAACCGGGAATGTAATGAGCCATCAAATAAACTTTACCGGAGGCAACAACAAAGCTATGGTGATGGTTTCGGCAGGCTACTACACCGATAAAGGGATTATAAAAGGTCAAGATTACGAGCGTTTCTCGTTTCGGGTAAATGCCGAATATGCTGTCACCGATTGGCTGAAAATAGGCGGATCCACCGCATTTACGCCAAGCGTCAAAAACGCAGGTTCCAATATCTACCTGAATGCTACAAGCATCAACCCTTTGGCCATTCCGTTTGACGAAGACGGTTATTACATCGACCAACCGACCAAAGACACATACGTTTGGAACATTTATTATGATTTTGATCGTAAGAATGTTATTTCGGAACAACGGCGCTATCGTTTCATGGGAAGTTTTTACCTGGATTTGAATCTCGGGAGCGGATTCAAGTACCGGATGAATTTCGGTCCCGACTTCGGATTGTTGCGTACCGGAGACTTTGCAGGCGTAAAATCGTGGAGCAAAAAGGGCGGTCTTTCCACAGCAAGCGATAAGTCGGAACAATATATGACATACGTGCTCGAAAACCTGTTGTATTACGACAAAACAATCGGAAAACACAAATTCGGAGCCACGTTGATGCAAAGTATGGAACAGGAACGTCGTGAAGATTTAAGCGGAGAAGTATCCGATTTGCCGTACGAGCACCAAAAATTCTACAACATCGGTTCGGCGGCAACCATTACCGGCGTCGGCAGCGATTTGGTACAATGGCGCATGTTATCCTACATGGGGCGGCTTAATTATTCCTTCGCCGAGAAATATTTGATAACGCTCACCGGCCGATTCGACGGGGCATCGCGATTATCTGAAGGACACAAATACACCTTTTTCCCTTCTGCCGCTTTGGCTTGGCGAATCAGCCAAGAAGAATTTTTCCGGGGCGTTACCTTTATGGATAATTTAAAGTTGCGGTTAGGATACGGGCAAACGGGGAATTCGTCGGTCGATCCTTACGGAACCTTGGGCGCTTTGGCGAGAACCACATATTCCGCCGACGACACACCGGCTTACGGGTACAGACCGGATAAATTATACAATCCGAACTTGGTTTGGGAAAAAACGGGACAATACAATGTCGGCATCGATTTCAGCTTTCTCAAAGGAAGGATTGCAGGCTCCGTCGATGCATATCGTCAAAAGACCACCGACTTGCTGTTGTCGCGACAACTTCCGACCGCTTCCGGGTTCAAAGAAATCACGGAAAATGTCGGTTCGACACGCAACACGGGAATCGAAATAGCTTTAAACACGATAAATGTAGATACCAAGGACGGATTTCAATGGTCAACCGGATTCATGTTCTATGCCAACAAGGAAGAAATTGTTTCCCTGTACAAAGGTAAAGTCGATGATGTCGGAAATAAATGGTTTATCGGACAACCCGTAGTGACGCATTACGATTATAAGTTCGACGGTATTTGGCAAACCTCTCAGGAAGATAAAGATAAAATGGCAAAAATCAATGCCAACGGAGGCACTTTCCGAGCAGGTCAAATCAAACCGGCCGATGCCGACGAAAATGACAAAATCACCTCGGACGATCGCGTCATCTTGGGATCGATCGTTCCCAAATGGACAGCAAGCATGACCAATACTTTCAGTTATAAGGGACTTGATTTCTCATTCTTTTTTTACGCCCGTTACGGACAAATGATTCAAAGTTCATCGAACAGGCTCACTTTAGACACCAGAACAAATAGTTTGAACGTGGATTATTGGACGCCGACCAATGCGAGCAACAAATATCCCCGCCCGGACAGAAATGAACAGAATCCGCCCTACGTAAGCACGTTAACGTACGAGGAGGGTTCGTTTTTGAAACTGAAAAGCCTCACGTTGGGTTACACCCTGCCGTCGTCCGTCACAAAAAAAATCAAAATGGACCGATGCCGGTTATACGTCACTGCCGAAAATCCGTTAGTTTTTACCGATTACACCGGGCTTGATCCGGAAAACGGTTCAAGTAGAACCGGAGAGGTAACCACGCCGAGTACCAAAAGCCTGTTAATAGGTCTGAATGTCTCATTTTAAATTTTATGGTCATGAAAAAGATATTATTATGGATATTATTGATCCCGTTCGTTTTTTCTTCCTGCAAGGACTTTTTGGATGAAGAATTGGTTTCGGGTATTTCGTATGATTATTACGAAACTGAAAAAGGATTGAAAGATCTTTTATGGAGCTGTTATACGCCTTTACGATACATATACGGCGAGGAAGTCGCGATAACGCTGAGTTTGTTCGGCACCGACACCCATCGCGATGTGGGTGCGGGAAGCAACCGGTCTTTCCACAGATACGATGCTACCATGGATGCCAACCACGCATTCTTCCATAATGTGTGGACGGAATATTACGGCGGAATAAACTGTTGCAACATTGCCATCAACAGGATTCCGGATTTTCAAAACGGAACCGATTTTCTGAAAACGGACGAAGACAAGAAAATATGCGAATCGGAAGCCCGTTTTATGCGCGCTTATTATTATTTTTTCTTGGTTCAAACCTATGGGCCGATACCTTTGCTTTTAAAAGAAAATATCTCCGTAATGACCGACATTAAACGATCGCCGGTTGCCGATGTGTACCGTGCTATTATCAGCGATTTGATTTATGCGCAAATGTATTTACCGAAAACACAAGCCGAATACGGTCGTGCCACACAAGGAGCGGCCCAACATTTGCTGGCGAAAGTGTATTTGACGCGGGGAAGCGCCGTTAGCGATCAAAGAGGCCAAAAAGCTACCGATATGGACAGCGCCGCTTATTATGCCGACAAAGTTATCAATTCAGGAGAATACCAATTGTTGGACGACTTTGCGAAAGTCTTCGCCCCCGACAATCAAAAAAACGATGAAGTTATTTTTGCGGTACAGTTTACTACCAATAAAATCGCCAATACAAAGCCGAATTTGATGCATCGTTTCTTTTTATGCGCCTACCAGCAATTTGCCGGTATTTTGAGAAACATGGAAAACGGCACGTCTGCCACACGGTTGCAAGCCACCGATTATCTGATGGATGTGTACGATCGTAGAAACGATTCGCGTTTTTATAAAACCTTTCAAACGGTATACTATTGCAATAATCCGAGCGTAGCGCCGAAATGGACGGCAGCAAACGCCCCTTCTCCCGATTTGGTCGGTAAACCGAAATTTGTCGAAGGCGATACCGCACTCGTATTTTCGATGAATAAGAACGTACCGGACAATGTCATCGCCAAAAAGCCGTATCATTGGCTGCCGCGCAATAAATTTACCGAATTGTATTTTCTTCCCGTACGCTTGCATCTCGACCCTGACAGAGAAAGCATAGAATCTACCGCGGGAACGAAAGACTGGTTTCTGATGCGCTTGGGCGAAACTTATCTCATCGCAGCCGAAGCATACGGGCGCAAAGGTAATTACGATAAAGCGCTCGAATACATCAATAAAATCACCGCAAGGGCATCCTATAAAGAAAACGAAAAGAAACCGTCCCAATATTATCAAGTGGAAGGCGGCTCGCAGGCCGATCTGTTCAAAAGCACCAAAACAGAAATGACCGTAGCGCTCGACAGTATCAATTCGCCGGAAAAACTTCGTGATTTCATTTTGGATGAACGCGCAAGAGAATGCCACTCCGAATGTCAAAGATGGTACGACTTGGTACGTACCGAAACCTTTTTTGATCGGGTGAAAAAATATAACCCCAACGCCAAATCGAATATAAAGGAATTTCATAAACTTCGTCCTATTCCTCAAGCACATATCGACCGGTTAAGTAATCCCGGGCCGATCAAGGAAGAACAAAACGAAGGATTTTATTAAAAATGATGCCGGCCGGGTTCAATTTATTTTTTAAGTTTGTACCCGGCCTTTGCCACAAAAAAACGATAAAATCGGAAGGTCAGCATCCGGTAAAAGAAAGATGCGGATATTCCGAACATTATTAAAAACAAATCTAATCACAAAATGAAACAATTATCGGTTTTTATACTCGCAATCGTCTGTGCATCCTTATCGGGGCAACCCTACCCGTCGCTCAATAATACGAAGATCGACGGTTACAAAGGCATCTGGTTTACTTTGGGGCAGTTTTCCGAGT
>JAVBRP010000368.1:0-4635 GCA_031547815.1 Bacteroidales bacterium
CATCCCGACGTATTGCATCAAACTGTCGAGCTTTTTGGGATCAACTTCGGGTTTGTCGGAAGTAAAACCGAACCCCCACAAGTTCACGATCGGCGCAATGGTAATATCGAAAACCCCGTCCGAAGCCTTATTTATTTCCAATGATTTGTTGAATACCGTGCGGAAATAATCGTCGACAACCACCGTCGGATCATTTTGGTTGATGCGCGAAATCAACGAATTGGGAATGTAAGTGGACATCGACGCGCTGAAATCGTGAAGCAGTTGAACGATATCTTTCTCGTAATTGATTCCTTGCGGACTTTCGTAAACAATCTTATAATCGGTTCCTTCCGTAAAACCTTCGTGTTTCAAATATTTTGCCGGTTGGCCGCACGAGAAAAGCAAACTTCCTGCAAAAGCAATTGCCAATATGATAGCTCTTTTCATAAAAAGAAAGAATTTGAAAATAATAACGGACGCCTTGTGATGCGGCGCCCGTTGAAAAATATTACAGTAAAGCGGCTAATTTAGCGGCTAAAGCGGCTTTGGTGGTCATGCCGACTTGCTTGTCGACCACTTCCCCGCCCTTAAAATACAGAAGCGTGGGGATATTGCGGATGCCGTACTTTGTTGCGATATCGTTGTTCTGCTCGATATCCACTTTTCCGACAACCGCCTTGTCGGCATATTCGGTTGCGATTTGCTCGACGTAAGGGGCTATCATACGGCAAGGGCCGCACCATTCCGCCCAAAAATCGATCAACACGGGTTTATCCGAATTCAGCACCATTTGCTCGAAATTGCTTTCATCTATTACTACAGCCATTTTTTTATGTTTTTTTATGTTTACGATTCAATACATTGCCCGAACACATTCGGGTATACGATAAAAATAAAACATCGTAAAAAACGATGTTTTTACGATGACAAATTTACGATTTAGTTATGTGACGTCAAAAAAAATGTCATTCTTTCACGACAATCTTTTCTACGGCAATCACTTTTTGGTTTTCGACAAAACGCAACAAATACATTCCGCTGACATCCGGAGCATTAAATTCCGTTTTTTTGTCGGTAAGCGTAAAAGTCCGAACCATTTTACCCACCGTATTGTACAGAAAAACGGTTACTTCCTGTTTTTCGGTCGGAATTTCAATCGTTAAAAGAGCGCCCCTGTCCACCGGATTGGGGTATGCTTTCATCTTTTTTTCGGCGCCCGCTTGAAGCGTCAATGGCACCTTCTGTTTCGACACGTCGGCCGCCAAGTTTTTTTCTTGAGCCGCGTTCACTTTCAGATCATGCGTTTCGCGCGCATCGTCTGCCCGGGCAGACATAACAGTCAAACAAAATACGCATGTCACGATAACGGATATAAAAAACTGCTTCATCATAATCACTACTTTTGTTTGCTCTTATAAAAACTGTAAAAACAAGTTCTCCACTATATCAAATACAATTATCAAGCCAAATAACTTTCGTTTAAGATTTTTATGGTTAAAAATTCTTAAATTGCGACACAATACCGTCCGATCAAAAAACCGTCGAGCCGATCAATTTTCGACAAATCGTCGTATATCGACCGGTATTTCGACAACAGGAATCCCGATTACCGGACGCGGCTATTAATGAAACATATAAAGTTTACGAAATGTTCTTTGCGGTCGACCGGAAATCCGTACTTTTGCGCACAAAAAAAATACGGCATAAAACTTGTCAATCAAAACCATATCGAAACATATCGTAAAATAACCGATTGGTTGCCGACTTCCAAAAAAGAGGTCGAAGCGCGAGGTTGGGACGAATCGGATGTCATCCTTTTCTCGGGCGACGCTTATGTGGATCATCCTTCGTTCGGGACGGCGGTCATCGGGCGAGTGCTTGAGGCCGAAGGATTGCGTGTGGCCGTCGTTCCGCAACCCAATTGGCGCGACGATTTGCGCGACTTCAAGAAATTGGGTGTTCCGCGTTTGTTTTTCGGCATTTCGGGCGGCTGCATGGACAGCATGGTGAACCGCTACACTGCCGGCAAGCGCCTGCGCAGCGACGATGCCTACACGCCGGGCAACACAGCTGGGTTTCGACCCGACTATGCCGTAACGGTATATTCGCGGATTCTGAAAGAGCTGTATCCCGACGTGCCGGTGGTCATCGGCGGGATAGAGGCTTCGCTGCGGCGGCTCACGCACTACGATTATTGGCAGGACGCCCTGAAACCGGGCATCTTGACCGAAAGCGGCGCCGATCTGCTGGTATACGGCCCGGGCGAACATGTCGTTCGTTCGATTGCGCGGGAACTCCTGTCGGGCAAAAGGATCGGCGAATTAACCTATCTGCCGCAAACGGCGTACCTTTCCGATAGCCTTCCTTCGCAAAAAGATTATATTTTGCTGCATTCGTATGAGACTTGCGTGAAAGACAAGCGAAAATTCGCCGAAAATTTCTGCCGTATCGAAACAGAGTCGAACAAGATGCATGCCGCGCGATTGGCGGAACCGAACGGTAATAAATATGTGATTGTCAACCCTCCCGAATACCGGACGGACGAGAAGGATGCCGACGCGGCGTTCGACCTGCCCTACACGCGCCTGCCGCATCCGCGGTATAGGGATAAAGCGATTCCGGCTTTCGAAATGATCAAGTTTTCGGTGAACATTCACCGCGGATGCTTCGGAGGTTGCAGTTTCTGTACCATTTCGGCGCATCAGGGAAAATACATCGCCTCGCGTTCCGAGCGTTCCATCATCGACGAAGTGAAGCAAATAACGCAAATGCCCGATTTTAAAGGCTATTTGTCCGATCTCGGAGGCCCGTCGGCCAACATGTTCCGCATGAAAGGCCGCGACCCGGGCGTGTGCGACAAATGCAGCCGTCATTCGTGCATCTATCCGAAAATCTGCAAAAACTTAAACACCGATCACGAACCGCTGTTGGCGCTGTATCGCAAAATCCGAAACATCGAAGGCATCAAAAAGGTTTTCGTCGGAAGCGGCATTCGTTACGACCTGTTCATGGACGCCGACGGCTTTTTCGGCCGTCGATATGCCGAATATTTCGACGAATTGTTGCAGCATCACGTTTCGGGACGGCTCAAAGTCGCTCCCGAGCACACTTCGCCGGAAGTGTTGCAAGCGATGCGCAAGCCCGATTTCGGCATTTTCATGAAAATGAAGGAAGAGTTCGATCGCATCGATCGCTGCAAAAACCTGAGGCAACAGTTGGTTCCGTATTTCATTTCCGGACATCCCGGATGCACCGAAGCCGATATGCAACAATTGTCGGACGCCATGCGGCAAATGCGGTTCAACCGGCTGGAACAGGTGCAGGACTTCACTCCCACCCCGATGACGCTTTCGTCGGTAATGTTTTGGTGCGGATTCGATCCCTACACGGGAAAGAAGCTGTACACGGCCAAACGACGGGAGGACAAACAGAAACAAAAAGATTATTTTTTCAAGCGGAAACCGTGACCCGGTCGGGTGCATTTTACATAAAGCTCCTGCTGCCCGAACGAAATCAAATTGCACTTGATTTTCATTTTCATTATCTTTGCATCGTAACAGGTGCGAAATAAAAAATGCAGATCAGCAGTCAACCTTTAGCGGACAGATTGAGGCCGACCAACTTGGACGATTATACCGGCCAGAAACATTTGGTGGGCGAAAGCGCGGTGTTGCGGCGAATGATCGAGTCGGGCAACATTTCGTCGTTTATTCTTTGGGGGCCTCCGGGCGTGGGGAAAACCACGCTTGCGCAGATTATCGCCGCCAAGCTGAAACGTCCGTTCTACGCTCTGAGCGCGGTCAATTCGGGTGTCAAAGATGTTCGCGAAACCATCGAAAGCGCCAAGAAGCAGAAGTTTTTCAGCGCACCTTGCCCCGTCCTTTTTATCGACGAAATTCATCGTTTCAGCAAGTCGCAGCAAGATTCGCTGCTTGCCGCCGTGGAGCAGGGAATTGTGGTACTTATCGGCGCCACCACCGAAAACCCGTCGTTCGAGGTTATTTCGCCTTTGCTGTCGCGATGTCAGGTATATATCCTCAAATCGCTCGAAAAGGACGATCTGCTGGAAATCATCGATCGCGCGCTCAAGAAAGATACTTTGATGAAAAACCTTCCGGTGAAAATCGAAGAAACGGATGCGTTGTTGCGCGTTTCGGGCGGCGATGCGCGGAAATTGCTCAATGCACTCGAACTGGTGATTGTGGCCGAACTCGATGCGGACGGTAAAGCCGCTTCGGAAATCGTGATCACCGACGAAAAAGTGTTGGAGCGCGTGCAGCAAAATATTGCTTTGTACGACAAAAACGGCGAGATGCATTACGATATCATTTCGGCGTTCATCAAGTCGATTCGCGGCAGCGACCCTAATGCGGCGGTGTATTATCTTGCGCGGATGATCGAAGGCGGCGAAGACCCGCTGTTCATTGCGCGCCGATTGGTTATTCTGGCATCGGAGGATATCGGATTGGCCAACCCCAACGCATTTCTGATGGCGCAAAGCTGTTTCGCGGCGGTACATACCATCGGTATGCCCGAAGGACGCATCGTTCTGTCGCAAACGGCCATTTATTTGGCAACATCGCCGAAAAGCAATGCGTCATACGAAGCAATCGACGCGGCCATCGCTTTGGTGCAACGCACGGGTAATCTGCC
>JAVBRP010000327.1:0-10794 GCA_031547815.1 Bacteroidales bacterium
TCGATCAGCTCCCACGAAAAGCTTGTGTTCATATCGTAGCGTATTCGCCCTTTTTGCGACAGACTGGTGTAAAATACATTTTGCGATGTGATTTGCATGTTGGGTTTCGAGAATTTAAAAAAATTGAATACGAAGCCAAACGGAATTTCTATCAACAGGCTCTCTTTATTGTCGGTACTCAACTCCTCGTTCAAGCTCAATCCGAGCATGCTCATAATCTGCGTGCTCGGGGCCAGAACAAATTTTCGCCCTCCGCCCAATGTTTCCTGATAACGTCGTGCGAGAGACAACTGCAAGTTACGTTGATAATCCAATTCTCCGAGCAGATACCATTTGCTGTTCTGCTGCAAATTGTAGTAAGCGGTCACTCCGACATCGGCACGGTCGAACGAAAACGTGGATGTATCGATGGATGCGTTGGTGGAACCGGTCAAATTCATGATCACGCGCCGGGTGGTGTAATCGACACCGGCGCTTGAGTTCAATTGCCCGATGCCGCTCGAATGCGTATAATTGAATCCTGCGGAAAGATTTCCCTGCAATCGATATGAAAACGATTCCTGCGCAGGTGTCATCAGGTTGATGTGGTTGATTGCGATCAACCGAATGTATTCGGAACTGACAATGTACACAAATCCGTCCTTGTGCGCCGGTCTGAGAACCCCGAAATACACCATTTGATCGGCCGTTTCGATCCGGAAAGTATCCGTTGCGGTATTGATCGACTGTATTTTGGAGCATTTTATATCTATGAGGCTCAAATTTTTGGTGTCGACGGTCAACATACCGAGGCGCATTTCCTTAATTTCGCCGGTAAGCATCTCGTTGTGATACAAAACAATTGTATCATTCCTGGGATGAATGGCTTCGACTTTTTCCGCAAAAAGCAGGAGCAACAATAAAAAGATAATCCGCAAACACATATTCATAAACCGGGCTGTCAATTCGAGAAGACTTCTCAAAAATCAACAAACAAATGCATGTTATGTTTAGCCCGAAGCCGATTTCGGCGTCAAAACTTCACGGCGATGTATGCCGTCGCGGTAATGGTGCTGAATTTGTGGTAAAGCGTGCAGTAGAAGTCGTCTTCGTAAGTCATTCCCAAGCGGAAATTCATGCCGACTTCGAATACGGGTCTTTTTTTGATGCGGATTTCGGTTCCCAATCCGGTGTAAACCGATATATTCCACGGCGCGATTTTGTCGGTTACACGGTCGGAAGTTTCGTCCAGCAAATCATTCGGAGCGCCGTCAAATTCCCAAAGGAAATAATTGTCGGCGCGGGCAAAGAAATTGTACCCGAACGAAGGGCCGATCACCCAGAACGGTTTGAATGCGCTTTCCCGCAAGGGTATCGCAAAACACGCCGCAACGGGGATTTCGATGGTATGGATGGTCAGGTTGGTGCGAAACAGCGACTTGTCCAGTTCGGGAATGTTCAGCATCGGATCGTCTTTGGCGTAGAGCAGGCGCGGATTCAGCATCGAGCCGCCTTTGTGCGTGTATTCGAACGACGCGCGCGCAGAGAACCAATCGTTGAACCGGTATTCGCCCGTAAAACCCAGAACAAACGTGATCCGCGAATCGCCCAGCATATACAAATGGTGATGCGTGATGTAAGTTGTTCCCGCACCGACTTTTGCGCCGATCCGGAATTTCGTCGAGTCGATCGTGTCGGCGTTTGCTTTGCAGATGCATAACAACATTGCCAAAAAGGACACGATCGATCGTAAATAACCTATCGGGTTTTGAAAACCCGGTAGGTCATACGCTTTTTCCGATCGTTTTATGCCGGCGGTCACGTTGCTATTTCTCGTAAGGAATCAACCGAAAAATCACTTCGGAATTATTCCGGCCGTTGGTCACGATCATGCGCCGGGCCGAACAGAAAGTATTCCGCGTCAGTTCCGTTTCGTGAACGTTCACCGTGTAGGTCAGATCGACACCGGTGGTCGGAATATTGATTTGAAAAGCGCCGGAAGCACCCGTGCGCACCGGTTGCATCAAATTTTTCGATGTGTACGACAATATCGCCGGGCGGTATTTGCCCGATTCGCCGGATTGACCGGGGAATATGGAATTCATCAGTTCGTTCGGGTCTATTTCGATGCTCACCAAAGCGCCCGGCACCGGTTCTTCTCCGGAGGATGCGGTTTCAATGGAAACGGCGCCCGAAATGCTCCCCGTTGCCGGCACATCGGCAAACACGGGAACGATCACTACCGTGTTGCTGCGCGCCGTGCCTGCGGGGTCGACGGTAACCACCGCCATGGCGCTTGCGTATCCTTCTTTTTTTATCGAAAGCACCGCGTCGCCTCTGATCAATTTCAGATCGACCAAGCCGTCGGATGATGTCTTTCCGTCGATCGCTTCGCCGCATTGCGAGCCGCTGACCGAAAAACCGCTCATATCCTTTGCCGGATCGTTAATGTCTCTTACCATAACGGTCAACCCTACTTTTTGCGCTTCTCTCTTGGCGGCCGTTGCATCGGCGTCGGTGTATACTTCTTTGGCGCAAGAGGCCGCAAATATTGACAATGCAAGTAATAATATCCTGAAAAATCGGTGGTGTGTCATTGGTGTGTGTGCCGGGCAGGTCGTTCAGAAATTAAAGTTATCGGGATCGGAACCGACTCGTTGCCCTTTATCGAGCGCGTCGATGGCGATCATATCTTCCGTATCGATGTCGAAATCGAATATCTCCATATTTTCTTTGATCCTTTCGGCGTGCGTCGATTTCGGAATGGTAACCACGCCTTTTTGAATATCCCATCGCAAAACGATTTGCGAAACGGTGCGCCGATATTTGGCTGCCAGGTCTTTCAACAGAGGAATGTCGAATATTCGGCCCTGCATCAACGGGCTCCAAGCTTCGAATTGAATTTCGTGCTTCCGGCAGAATTCCGTCAAATGCGGTTGCACCAAACGCGGGTGAAATTCTATCTGGTTGACCATCGGTTTTACTTCGCAACCGGCAAACAGGTCTTCCAAATGATGGATGTGGAAATTGGACACGCCGATGGCGCGGATGCGTTTTTCCTTGTACAGTTTTTCCATGACGCGCCACGTTTCTTTATTCAACGGTTTCGGCCAATGGATCAGGTAAAGATCGAGGTAATCGAACCCGAGCCGCTCCATGCTCGCGTCGAAAGCCTTGAGCGTGGTGTCGTAGCCCTGATCGGCATTCCACACTTTGCTCGTGAGAAATATCTCGTTGCGGGCAATTCCGCTGCGGCGGATGCCTTCGCCCACGCCACGCTCGTTTTGGTAGATTGCTGCCGTGTCGACATGGCGATAACCCAACTCCAACGCGGTTTTCACCGATTGTACGGTAACTTCGCCGTCGGGTACTTTAAATGTTCCGAATCCCAGCATCGGCATCGTAACGCCGTTGCTCAGAGTTACCTGTAATTGCTTTTCCATGGTTCGTTCCGTTATTTCTTTTCTTATTTCGATTTTTTCTTTCCTCCGAATATCGAGAAATGCACATAATCCTTGGGATTTTCGCGCAAGTCGATAAACAACTTATCCAAATCGGCAATCGACTGTTGCAGCGTCGTATACAGTGCGTCGTCTTTGGCGAGTTTTCCGAGCGTGCCTTGCCCCTCGTTGACTCCGGCGAGCAACGTGTTCAACTGCGTCAGGCTTTGGTTGGCCTTATCCACGGTGCTTTTCACATCCGAAGCAACCAACGTTTCCGAGAATTTGCTCAGGTTGGCGATCATCTTCGAAATATCTTCGTTGCTTTGCTTCAAATTTCCCGAAACCGATTCGAAATTATTCAATATCGCACTGATTTTCCTGCGCTCGGAAGCAACCATCTGCTCCATGTTCGCAATGATGCTTTGGATATTCTTTTGCGTATTGTCGTCGAACGTATGCTGCAATATATGTAAAACAGAATCGATGGAAACGATCAATTTATCGGCATTGTCGGCTATCGGCATCAACTTGTCGGTGATGGTGCTCATGATGTCGGTCGACATACTGCCGGGCAAGGTATCGCTTTTTTCCGCGATGATTTGGCTGTCGCCCAATATCAAATTGACTGATTTGCCGCCGATCAAATCGCTTGTGATCATCACCACGCTGTTGTCGGGGATCTTGTAACTTTTTTTCACGCCGATTTCGACAATCAATTGATCGAGCTTTTCGGACGCAAAATTGATGTCGCTTACCAAGCCCACCACATAACCGTTCACCTTTACGGGACTCGATTTTTGCAAGCCGTCTATTTTCTGATAGACCGCATAATAATAATTATACGAAGAAAACAAATTCCTTCCTTTCAGAAAGTTATATCCCCAAAAGAAGAGGAGAATGATGAGGGTGACCACCACCCCTATTTTAATTTCTTTTTTGAATTTCATGCGTAAAGAAAACTTATAAAACACCCGTTCGCAACACTTCATCCCGACTTCAAAATCGGTCGGACGAACGCCGTCCGATGATTTGTCCGAAAGGAGACACAAACCTACGTGATATTTTTTACAAAATAAAAATATTAACGGAAAAAGATGCGTTTGGTTGCATCCGGCGGGCGAAATTTTAATACCGTTTGTATGCCAACCCTTCGAGTTGCGATACGTATTTCAGTTGGCACTTCGCCAAATTTCCGGCTTTTACTTCGTATTTGATCTTGCCGTCGACAACCAGAAAGTTGATGGCGACACCTTTGTCGATGGCGCCCGACCGCTCGGCGACCAACAGAATATTCTCTTTTTCCGCTTTATCGATAACGGCTTCCATTTCCTTTGCGGCCGACGAAGCCACCATCAGCATGTGGCATTTGTCCACTTCTTCGGCTTTTCGGAAATATTTCACCGTGATGCTTTTGCCGGCAACGTTTTTTTGTTTCGTATACTCTTTTACGGCGTCATATATCTCATTATCACCCAATATGCCGATGATAAATTGGTTCTCTTTTCGATTTTCCGGCCAATCGATCAGCTTGGTGAAATTGTAAAGGAAAATCGCCTGACCTTCGGCCACAGAATTGACTTGCTTTTGAGCAAATGCGTTGATACATAATACACTTAAAATAACAATAATCTTAATACTTCTCATGATAATTTAATTTTTATTTATTGAATTAATCTAAAACACTACGTTTTACGGCATATCACACCATCATTTTTTCTCTCTCGCTCACACTCATTTGATATTCGTAAATCGATCGTCACGAAAACGCCGTCGTTCGTCACCGATATTTGTACGTTCGTCAAATATTAATACGGTAACGGGTAAATAAAAGTTTCGTCTTTACCGCATTTTCATGAAATTATTTTTTAATTCGTTTATTCTCAGGGCTGTTATTTCTGTATTTCGGATGATGAATTTTCGTCACGGAATTATCCTTACCTTTGCAAGTTTTATTTTAAAGACCCATGCAAATCGAAAACCAAAAATCGAGGATTACCGACAATTCTGCCCACACCGTGGAGGTTTACGGCGCACGCGAACACAATCTCAAAAACATTGATGTCATTATTCCGCGCGACCGACTCACCGTGATCACGGGATTGAGCGGCAGCGGCAAATCGTCGTTGGCTTTCGATACCATTTACGCCGAAGGGCAACGTCGCTATATCGAGACCCTGTCGGCCTACGCGCGGCAATTTCTCGGTAACATGGAGCGTCCCGATGTCGACAAGATCACGGGTCTCAGCCCGGTGATCGCCATCGAACAGAAAACCGTCAGCCGCAACCCGCGAAGCACCGTAGGCACCATCACCGAGATATACGATTTCCTGCGTTTGCTTTATGCGCGCGCCGCCGAAGCCTATTCGATGAACACGGGCGAAAAGATGGTGAAATATACCGACGACCAAATTATCGATCTGATCGCCGATCGTTTTGCCGGAAAAGCGATATATCTTCTTGCGCCGCTCATCAAAGGCCGTAAGGGACATTATAAGGAGCTTTTCGAACAGATACGCCGCAAAGGGTTTCTGCATGCACGTATCGACGGCGAAGTGCGTGAGATAAAACAGGGAATGAAAGTCGATCGCTACAAAACGCACTACATCGAGATGGTGGTGGACAAATTGGTTCCGGACGCAACCGACCGCAAACGCCTGAAAGCATCCGTGCAAATGGCGCTGAAACAGGGGAAAGGCACCATGATGGTGATCGAAAAGGAAACCGGCGAGGGCCGTTATTTCAGCCGCCATCTGATGTGCCCCTCCACAGGCTTGTCGTACAACGAACCCGCGCCGCACACGTTTTCGTTCAACTCGCCGCAAGGCGCTTGCCCGCACTGCAACGGGCTTGGCGAGGTGACGCAAGCCGACATGGACAAAATCATTCCCGACCCCGAACAAAATATCCGCAAAGGCGGCATCGTGCCGTTAGGCCCCGCCAAAGCATCGATCATTTTCAGTCAGGTAGAAGCCATCGCCGCCAAATACGACTGCACGCTGAACACCCCGCTGGGCGAGTTTCCCGACGAAGCGTTGCAGGCGATCCTTTTCGGAACGGAAGGAACCTTCAAAGTAAAAAGCCCGTACGGCGGGTTCGAATATCAGGTCAATTTCGAAGGAGTGGTGAATTACGTCACGCAGGAACAATCGGAAAACCCTTCGAAAAAGGCGCAAACGTGGGCCAATCAATTCATCCGACGCATCGCCTGCCCCGAATGCCACGGCACACGGCTCAAGCAGGAATCCTTGTTTTTTCGCATCCACGACAAAAATATAGCCGAACTTGCCGCCATGGACGTGATCACGCTCAGCCGCTGGTTCGAAACCGTCGAAGAAAAACTGTCGGACAAACAAAAACAAATCGCGCACGAAATCATCAAAGAAATACGCACCCGCATCAAATTCCTGTTGGACGTCGGGTTATATTACCTGTCGCTGAACCTCGGTTCGCGAAGCCTGTCGGGCGGCGAAAGCCAGCGGATACGGTTGGCCACGCAAATAGGTTCGCAATTGGTGAACGTGCTCTATATCCTCGACGAGCCGAGCATCGGCCTGCACCAGCGCGACAATCGGAAACTGATACACGCTTTGCAGGAACTTCGCGACATCGGCAACTCGATCATTGTGGTGGAGCACGATCGCGAAATGATCCTTTCGGCCGACTATGTGGTGGATATGGGGCCTTTTGCGGGAAGGAAAGGCGGCGAAGTGGTGGCCGTGGGTTCGCCCGACGAAATCGTCAAAAGCAGTTCGCTGACCGCACAATACCTCAACGGGGTGAAAACGATCGAAATGCCGAAAGAACGGCGCAAAGGAACGGGTGAGATTCTCCGAATCACCGGTGCGCGCGGCAACAACCTGAAAAACATTTCCGTCGATTTCCCTTTGGGGGAATTTATCTGCGTAACGGGCGTTTCGGGCAGCGGCAAATCGACGTTGATCAACGAAACGCTGCAACCCATCCTCAGCAAGCATTTTTACCGATCGTTGCAGGAACCGCTGCCTTACGACACCATCGACGGGCTGAAGCACATCGACAAGGTAATACAGGTAGACCAATCGCCGTTGGGACGCACGCCCCGCTCGAATCCGGCGACTTACACGGGCGTATTTACGGACATTCGCGATCTGTTCGCCAAAACTCCCGAAGCGATGATCCGCGGCTACAAACAGGGGCGTTTCTCGTTCAATGTCAAAGGCGGGCGTTGCGAAACCTGCGGCGGCGCGGGCGTGCAAACCATCGAAATGAATTTTCTGCCCAATGTATACGTTCCCTGTAACATCTGCAACGGAAAACGCTACAACCGCGAAACGCTCGAAGTGAAATACAACGGAAAAAACATCAGCGACGTGCTGGACATGACCATCAACATGGCGGTCGAGTTTTTCCGCAACCATCCGTCCATCCTGCCGCATTTGATCGCCTTGCAGCAAGTCGGTTTGGGATATGTACGACTGGGCCAGCCGTCCACCACCTTGTCGGGCGGCGAAAGCCAGCGCGTCAAATTGGCAACCGAACTGGCCAAGCGCGACACGGGCAAGACTTTCTACGTTCTCGACGAACCGACCACAGGCTTGCATTTCGACGACGTACGCGCTTTGCTCGACGTGCTCAACCGCCTGGTCGATCGCGGAAACACGGTGGTGGTGATCGAACATAACCTCGACGTGATCAAAGTTGCCGATCATATCATCGACATCGGGCCCGAAGGCGGCGCGGGCGGCGGTGAATTGATCTGCTGCGGCACGCCCGAACAGGTCGCCGAAAACAAAAAAAGCTATACGGCGGAATTTTTGCGACAGGAAGGGATCGGGAAGAAATAGCATCAACGGCGTTGCAATTATTTTGCTCAGATCCGAATAAATGATGTTAAATATTTTTTGCGGATATTGTTTTATTTATAAGAAATATGTTTGCCGGAACAATCCGTTCGAAAGCACGATCTTTCGGTAAAAGCTACACTTGATAATTTGTCAACAATAAATACCTGTTTTAGTGTAAAAAAAAATCGACCCCAAGCTCCGGATAAGGAATAGAAAGAATTTGAAGATTTTTTTCAAAAAAATTTTTTATTGAAATTTGTGTAATTAAAAAATAATTGCATATCTTTGTATCCTGAAATAGGATCGTTCATGTAATAGACTTTTTGTTGATAATCAATGATCGATTTTTTGAGTTTGAAGCATATTGAATAGCATAAAATATTTAAAAATTAAATAGTTAAGTAGTTAGTTTCTGTGTTAGGAAGAGTGCCGTCGTGAAGATGCCACTCTTTTTTTATTTTCGATTCATTTATTTATTGATGTGAACGGATTTGTTCCGATTCGGCGCTTTAAGACTTCGTCGGGTCGGCGTTACCGTTCTCGCACCAAATCGCTTTCAACGTGTTTCGCAACATTTTCAACGCTTTGTATATTTGCGCCTCCACCGTTCGTACCGAAATATGAAATTGTTCGGCTATTTCTGCGTTTTTCCGTTCATCCACGTAGGCCAGCACAAATATCTCACGACATTTTTCGGGCAATTGGTCGATCGCTTTGTATACGGCATCAACTTGTTCCCGATCGGTCAATCGGTTAACAAGACTTTCGCCGGAGGTCAGTTCTTCCATTTTCAAATCTCTGACGGCTTTGCTCAAATAATCGTTGCAAACGGTACGATGTTTCAGATAATCCAAACACGAGTTTCGCACGGCGCGAAACAAATACGACCCTACACTTTCACCGACGAGCGGCACCGTTTCGCGATTCCATATTTTCAGGAAAACGTCGTGTACCGTGTCTTCGGCAGTGGAATTATCGACAAATTTTCGGGCATAAAAAATCAATCCGGGAGCATATTTTTCATACAGCCGTTCGAACTCTGCCGGGATATGATGTTCCTTTTCCAATTTACCGGTTTTTTGAAATCTATCGAAGTGTTTTCCAAAGGACAAATATCGAAAAAGATTTTATCAACTCGGCAATGCCGGCAAAATTTATTCGGGCGCAGAGTTTCTGATAGAGTAGCTGTCAAACCATTATATCTCTCACCGGCGAGTTTCATGCTTTTTTATCAGATTGTTCCCCCTGCAACAGCGTTTATAAGTACTTTTTTTTGAATAATTATAAAAATAGTTGTATGACTAAAAATATAGTTATATATTTGCGCCATGGAAAATAAAGAATTAACAAAAGGCGAAGAACAAGTAATGCAATTCCTCTGGAAAATAGACAAAGGTTTTCTCAAAGACATCGTTGACCAATTTCCCGAACCGAAACCCGCTTATACCACCGTATCGACGGTGATCCGGATTTTGGTGAAAAAGGGATTTATCGGATACAACACGTACGGGAAAATCAATGAATATTATCCGTTGGTTTCCAAGAACGATTATTTCCGGAATCATGTAAAATCGATTATTACCAATTATTTTCATGGTTCGACGCCCGAGTTTGCTTCATTTTTTGCAAACGACCAATTGAAACTTTCCGAATTGGAAGAAATCAAAAAAATGATCGAAGAGAAGATCAAAAAAATTAAAACGAGCAAATAGATTCATGACGGTTTATTGGTGGTATTTACTTAAAGTAAGCGCATGTATCATTGCGTTTTACGCCTTTTATGCTTTGGCGCTTCGCAATTGTACTTTTTTCCTGCTCAACAGGCTGTACTTAATCGCGGGGCTTCTTCTCTCGTTCGTTATTCCCGTTTTGGACATTTCAATATTCGAAGGCCGATCAAACAACGTATTGCCAAATGTTATCTATCCGTTTTTGTTTGCGCCGGAATATGATTTTTTTCAACCGCAAAATTTATCCGATCATGTAACAACAATCAGTTATTCAACGGTTTTGTCGATCATATACTTTATCGGCATCACCATCTTGTTCTTCAAACTTTTATTTTCCGTCGTAAGAACTATTCGCATTGCCAATCGTTCGGAAACTTGCCGAATCGGACAAAAGAAAGTGATGAAAACCGACTTAAATTCGCCTTTTTCGTTTTTCAACATGATCTTTTTGCCCGACGGCGAAACCGATCCGATGATCATCGAGCACGAAACGGCCCATGTAAGGCAATTTCATTGGCTCGATCTGATTCTAATCGAAATTGTTTCCGTATTGCTTTGGTTCAACCCTTTTGTTATTCTTTATAAAAAATCGTTAAAACTTCAACATGAGTACCTTGCCGATACAAGTGCGGTGAAGGATAACAATCAATTGGAGCGTTATCTTAACCGGATGTTGACGCACATTCAGGTTGCGGGTTATAACGGAATCACCAGCCAATTTTATTGTAAAACAATTAAAAAACGTATCATCATGATAACCAAAAATAAAACATCAAATAAGTATTTAGGAATCTATTTATTCGCATTGCCGCTCGTATG
>JAVBRP010000233.1:0-13820 GCA_031547815.1 Bacteroidales bacterium
CAAAAATATAAAATCAAAAATGAAATGAATCATTGGGCAAATTTCAGCAAAGGTCTGCTTAAAGAAAATCCGATCTTTGTGTTGGTTTTGGGGATGTGCCCCACATTGGCCACCACCACCTCGGCCATCAACGGCTTGGGAATGGGGTTGGCCACCACGTTCGTGCTGATGTTGTCGAACGTCGCCATATCGCTGATTGCGGGATTAATACCCGATAAAGTACGCATTCCGGCCTACATTGTGGTCATCGCTTCGTTCGTGACCATCGTCGACTTGCTGATGGCCGCTTATGTGAACTCGCCCGGCCCCAACGGCGAACCGAGTCTTTACGATCAATTGGGCATTTTCATTCCGCTCATCGTGGTGAACTGCATCGTGTTGGGTCGCGCCGAATCGTTCGCGGCGAAAAATAAAGTATTGCCGTCGTTTTTAGACGGCGCGGGCATCGGTCTCGGCTTTGCATTCGCATTGACGCTGCTGGGCGCCATACGCGAAATCCTGGGCGCCGGCTCGGTGTTCGGCTTGCAATTCCTTCCCGAAACCACCAACATTTTGATATTCGTGTTGGCGCCCGGAGCGTTTATCGCGCTGGGATATCTGATCATGATCGTGAACAAGTTGAAGGTAAAAAGTAATAAGTAAAAGGTAAAACAAACCTCTTATCCTATTTTTGTTATGGAATACATATTAATTATCATCGCGGCCATCTTCGTCAACAACATCGTATTGGCGCAATTTCTCGGTATATGTCCGTTCATGGGCGTATCCAACAAAATATCGACTGCGGCGGGCATGGGCGCTGCGGTTACTTTTGTGATGACCATTGCCACCATCATCACCTATCTGGCGATGACTTACATTCTCAAACCGTTGGGAATCGAATTCATGCAGACCATCACCTACATTTTGGTGATTGCCGCTTTGGTGCAAATGGTGGAAATTATTCTTAAAAAGGTTAGTCCCTCGCTGTATCAGGCATTGGGCGTATTTCTTCCGCTGATCACCACCAACTGTACCATTCTCGGGGTGGCGATCTTGGTCATCCAAAAAGAATACAACCTGATGCAAAGCGTCGTGTTTGCCATAGCCACGGCGCTCGGTTTCGCGCTGGCAATGGTGATCTTTGCCGGGCTTCGCGAACAAATGGAATTTGCCTCCATCCCGAAAGGAATGAAAGGCGTTCCCATCGCATTGGTAACGGCGGGACTGCTGGCCATGGCATTCATGGGTTTTGCGGGAATCGTGAAATGATGACAAGTTCAGCGTTTTTTCGTACCTTTGTCTGTCATTAACACCTGAAATGAAAATTTATCCTGCCATTTTTTGTTGGCTGTTATTTTCGGGAATGCCCGATTTGCTCGCGCAGAAAATAACCGCCGAAAAGTATATCGAAATTTATAATGAGTTAGCCGTATCGGAAATGAAACGCAGCGGCATCCCCGCCAGCATCACCTTGGCACAGGGAATGCTCGAATCGGCCAACGGAAACAGTCGCTTGGCCGTCAAGGCAAACAATCATTTCGGTATCAAATGCCACGGGTGGGAAGGCAAAGAAATTTACCACGACGATAACGAAAAAGGCGAATGCTTCCGCCATTACAACTCCGCCAAAGAATCGTTTCTCGATCACACCGATTTTTTGATGACCCGCAGTCGCTATGCTTTTCTTTTCGAATACGACGCCACCGACTACAAAAACTGGGCAAAAGGGCTTCGCAAAGCCGGTTATGCCACCGATCCGAAATACCCGCAACGGTTGATCGATTTGATCGAACGGTACGAGTTGCACCTTTACGACACAGGCGTTGCGGTAAGCAGGAAAACCTCATCCGCAACGGCGAAAACGAAAGCATCGACTTCCAAATCGCGATCGAAACCCGGCGCTTCGACCGACGAATTTACCGTCAGCGTGGAGAAGCATCGTGTGATGGAGATTAACGGGACGGACTGTATTTTGGCCAAATCCGGCGATACTTATGCGTCTTTAGCCAAGGAATTGGACATGATGGCTTGGCAATTGCCCAAATACAACGAGGTTTCGGCTTCGACAGCTTTGCGCGAGGGCCAAACCGTGTATTTACAGCCCAAACGGCGCAAAGCCGCGAGAGGAAAGGAAACGCATGTGGTGCAAGATGGCGAAACGATGTATGATGTTTCGCAAAAATATGCCGTGAAATTATCGCGACTGTACACCTTGAACCGTATGGAAAACGGCACGGAACCGAAACCGGGCGATACGTTAAATTTAAGGAAAAAGAAAAGCGCGAGATAAATACGAATACACAACCGAACGTGAGCGCCGGATTTTGGATAAAACGTGACCGGGCAATATATATTTTACGATTTTAATGCTAATTATCCGAAAATGAGCGCTTTATTTACATTTTGTACTTTGGCACGGATTTTGCAAACGTGTTGTCAGTTCTTTAATTTTTAATTTTATTACCATGAAAACAAAGGTTAATTCCGGTAGCTTTTCAACGAAAGGTAATAAGAATTTCGGTCTCATTAGAAATTCTTTTTTTGTACGCAGGTACAGAACCACGTTGTAAAAAGTCGGTCGTACAGCGACCAATTTTATAACGAAGACCGTTACTCAAGAATGCACACTCATGAAGATTTTGAGTGTTTTTCCCAAGCTTTTAAGGTTAGTTTAATTGATAATTGTTTGGTTTGTTAGATTGAGTTGGCATTAAGCCGACTCTTTCTATTTAAAATGAAAGAACGTAAAAACTACATACTTCCCCCTTTTTCCATATTTTTTTAATCACACAAATGCATCAATAACAGAATATTGTTATTATTATCTTATTTCCCCGAAGGGGTCAACTGCACATCGTGCTCTTTGATGAGCCTGCGAAGATTGATCAGCGCATAACGCATCCGTCCCAACGCCGTATTGATGCTCACTCCGGTGTAATCGGCTATTTCCTTGAAACTCAAATCACCGTAATGACGCAATAAGATCACTTCCTTTTGTTCTTCGGGCAAGTAATCGATCAAATTACGCACATCCTCATATATTTGATGCTGCACCAGGTCGTCTTCGACCGTATTTTCCGAATATCTGGGCGAATTAAGTATCGGCACGGTGAAACTGTCCGTCGATCGAACGTTTAATTGCTTTTCCTGACGAAATTGATCGATGATCAGATTATGCGCGATGCGTGTCACCCACGGCAAAAACCGCCCCGACTCGCAATAACGTCCGTCAAGCAACGATGTAATCGCCTTAATGCATGTTTCCTGAAAAATATCTTCGGCTAAATGCCGGTCTTTAACGGTATAATAAATATACGAAAACAACCGGTTCCTGTAGCGTTCCATCAACACTTCAAAACCTTTACTCTCGCCTGCAATAAATTGCGTAACCAATACTTGGTCCGACAACTCATGTAGATTCATCATTTACTGATTATTTAGTGATTCAAGAGTAAAAGTTTACGTCGATAGAATAAGTGTTTTTTGATGAATAAATAATAATTTTATTGTACTGAACGGAGCAAATGTAATACATTTTTTTTAAAGTCTCGCCCGAAAATTACGATTTAATGGTAATCGTAAAAATAAGAACCGACCATTGGGGAACGATTATTTGCATTTTTTTGTCGTTCCACAAAGGCTCGTCGCCGAAATATAATATATGCGGCATGGCAACGATTACCTTTCCCCCTTTATGCATTTCTCTCAAAATTTTACCGACACAATCCTCTTTGGTTTTTGTGCTTGAATTAATCCACGAGAAATCTTGTTCGAAAGCAAACGGACGAACGTTACTTATACCTTCCCGGATGGTATAAGCAACACTCGTCCGTGTGTCTATTTTTGTTGCATCGGAAGCTATCGGATCACCGGCGCCTTGATCGACAATATGATACATTACATTGTATTCTTTATTGTCAACGGTTGATTTTACATTTTTTACGCTATCGACTTTTATCGATCTTTTTTCCTGAGAGATGACTCCTCGCAAATAATTGTACATCAAGGCTTCTTGGTATTTGTTCATATCCGTGATCACATCCACAATCTCAGCATTCCAAACTCGAGTTTGAAAATCGCAAATTGTATATCGCGAAGGAATGTAAATATCCCCAAGTTCTCCCTTTTTCAGGAGTTTAATCCCCTCGTCGAGCGGCCATGATTGTATCAAAACCAACTCAGGACCGCCGTCTACGTACGAACCGGGGTAAATAACGTTCGATCTCTCGCTGTTATATTCAATTTCACTTGTCTCAAGGAATTTTACCGTATGATTCCATAAAATGAAATTCCCGGCGACCACCTTTTCTCCTTCTTCTTGTTCCTTTGTTTTAATGACATAGATTTCTTTTCCCGTCACTTTAACGGCTTCGGGATGATCTGCCATGTAAGCGGCCAACTTATCTTCTTCTTCTTTCAGCTTTTCATCGGTATTATCTTTACTGCACGAGCCGAAAAGACCGATGACGATACCGAAAAAAATGAATATGACTCTGTTCATGACAAAAAGTTATCTATGTTTTGATGCAAAAACCGACAAATGGTTTAAAATGATCAATTATCGACGGTTATATCGAAAAGTACCGCCGAATTCGGGACTCTGGTATATTGTCTTTTATCATTAATGTATTCACTATCGCCAAACATTACTGTATATGGCATCATAATAACGACTCGCCCCCCTTTTTTCATTTTCTTGAAAATATCCGTAAAAAAGCCTGTTGCAGGAAAGTCTATTGCCTCATTTTCATAAACAGTTTTTAAATCGAGACCCATTAGAAGATAAGACTCACTTGTATGTGTCTTTATGTCGGCAGTTACTCCTTCCAATGGAGTACCCGTACCCTGATCGGCAATGTGAAATACAACATGATAGTTTGCACTGCCGATGGATACTTTAACGGAATCAATATTTTCGTTGCCATACGTTCCTTTCATATAAGAACTTATCAGTGATTCTTGATATGTTTTTATATCGGGTCCGATTACTTTTCGGAGCCTCATGCGATATTTGCGTGTTACAAAATCCCTGTAAGTATATCGCGAAGATATGTAAAATGTAGCTGTTTCATTTTCGTGAAGCCGACCGATAGCTGCACTTAGTCCCCACAGAGAACCATCGGATAGATGCCACAATTCCGGGCCTCCTTGTTCGTAACCCGAAGGATACAAGGGAGTAGGATATTCATCCATATAACTTGTCGTTTCAAGAGCCATCTCATCGCCCGTACTCGTGTTTACTTGATAACACCAATAATCGAGCAATACATAAGCGCCGGCTTTGGGTTGAACGCCGTCGCCGTTATAGCCCGGAATGAAATAAAAACCGTCGGTCAGAGGAGTTTCCGGAAATTTGGTGGCCATATAAGTTGCTAAAGCGTTGTCTTCCGCCGTCAATTTTTCTTCAGTCTCATCCTTATTGCACGATCCTAAAAAAGCAACGAATACTGCACTCAAAATAATAATTATGTTCTTGTTCATAAATAAAAAAGGTCAAAAAATTAAATAAATCATAAAACTTAGACGTGAAAAATTAAAAAACGTTGCGTCGAGCGCGAAAAAAAATTATCGGACGCTGACCAATTCCACTTCGAAAACCACAGGGGTAAAGGGAGGTACGATTCCGGCTGACGATCCGTCGGCGCCGAATGCCTGTTCGGACGGGATCACCACCAACGCCTTATCGCCTTCGCGCATCTTTCCGATAGCTTTTTCAAGCCCGCCGATAACTTGCCACTGCTGGCCGTACACAAATTGAAACGGTTCGTTGCGGCGACGGGTGGAATCGAAGAATTTTCCGTTCAGAAAATGCCCTTCGTAATGTATCGTCACGGTGTCGCCCGCAGCTACACCTGGCCCGTTTCCGGTTTGTTGCACAATATAATAAATACCGTCCTCGGTGGGAGGAATGTCAATTTTCGCCTCACGAATATATTGCCGCAGAAGCACTTTCTCGTATTCGCCCAAATCTTCCACCCAATGCAGAAAGGCTTCTTTTTCGCGTGCGTATTCGGCAGCCGTTTGTATACCCGACAAATATACCGCCAATTTCATCTTTCCGTCGCCGGTCAAATAATCGGGCGCGGCGCTTCCCAAAGTCTTTTCAAAAAAATCCAATCCCGAAATAATGAATTGCGCCGAATCGTGCTCGCAAATCATTGTAAAACACTTGTCGACGGAACCGGGAAAATCGGGTTCGGTAAGTTTAAACTTGCGCACACCCGTGAAAAAAACGGAATCGCCCATGGTGATGTACGCGATATTGGCCGTAACGTAATCGCCGTATCGGCAACATTTGTTTTGCTCGCCGATTGCCGACAGCTTATAATAAATGCCTTCGTCGGCGCGCGTATAGCCGGGATACGGGTCTTTGCACGACGAAAAAACGGCGGCAACGGCACAACTCAAAAATAATAATTGTATTCCTTTCATATTAAGGGAACTAAAATGATATTTTATTCTCGGCAAGCAGCCGGCTAACTTTTTCCAAATCGTCGGGCGTATCGATGGCGACGGTTTCCCGATCGGTTTCGATCACTTTAATGTAATAATCGTTTTCCAGCCAACGGTTTTGTTCGAGCGATTCGGCGATTTCCAACGACGACGCGGGCAATAGTGTCAATCGGCGGAGCGTATCCGCACGATAGGCGTATAAACCCAAATGCCGATAGAAAGTATGCCGGCCGAGCCATTCGTCTTTTTCGTAACCGCGAATGTAGGGAACGGGCGAACGGCTGAAATAAACAGCGCGGCCTTGCGGCGTCATCACGGCTTTGACGCAATTCGGGTCGAACAAATCGGCAGTATTATCGAATGCTTTCACCACCGTAGCGATCTGTACGGAAGAATCGTCGAAACAACCGGCCAAACGAACGAGCAGATCGGGATCCACAAAAGGTTCGTCGCCTTGAATGTTGACCACCGCGTCCGGCGCAATTCCCAAACTCTCCTGCATCAAAGACATCGCTTCGGCGCAACGGTCGGTTCCGGAAGGATGCAACGGCGAGGTCATCACCACCCGGCCGCCGAAACGCCGCACCTCGTCGGCAATACGATCGTCGTCGGTTGCCACGGCCACGTACTCGAATACTTGCGCGGCGCGGCGATACACCCGGTCGATCATACTTTTGCCTTGAAGTTTTACCAACGGTTTGCCCGGAAAACGTGTTGACGCATAACGCGCCGGGATGATTCCAAAAACTTTCAACTGAGCGATATTTTTATACATGAAAGGTTCGGCCGACTTTGAAAGATTGCCGTAATTTTTCCGCAAAGATATGTATTGTCCGCAAATAACACGAATTTTTACGAATTACGTGAACCGCTTACCAATTTCTCACAAAAACATTATATATTGCCTTCTTTAATTCAACATGATTTTTCGTGAAAATTGGCTCCGACGAGCTAAAATTCGTGAAAATTCGTAAAAATTCGTGTAATTCGTGAACAATATTTTATCTGTTCCCATCCGTTGGGGAATCATCGGGTGCGGCGACGTGTGTGAAATAAAAAGCGGCCCGGCTTTTTACAAAACGGGCGATTCAAAGTTGGTTGCCGTGATGCGGCGCGATGCCGTCAAGGCGGAAGATTTTGCCCGGCGTCACCGGGTCGACCGTTGGTATTCCGATGCCGACCGGCTCATCAACGATCCCGAAGTGGATGCGATTTATGTTGCGACGCCGCCTTCGACCCATGCCCGATACGCCGTACAAGCCATGAAAGCGGGAAAGCCTGTGTATGTGGAAAAGCCCATGGCCGCGTCGTACGCCGAATGCGAAGAGATGAACCGCGTGTCGCTCGAAACGGGCGTCCCGTTGCTGACGGCATATTACCGCCGCAGCTTGCCTTATTTTCTGAAAGTGAAGGAAATTGTCGACAGCGGCGAAATCGGCGAGATCATTTCCGTAAGCGTTTGTTTCCGGACGCCCGCAAAGCCTGCCGACAGGAATGCCCGAAATCTGCCGTGGCGCGTGATGTCCGAAATTGCGGGCGCGGGATATTTCTACGATATGGCCTGCCACACGCTGGATATACTCGATTATGTTGCGGGCGAAATAGTCGATGCCGAGGGACAAACGGCCAACCGTGCGGGATTATACGCCGCGGAAGACACAGTAGCCGCTTCTTTCCGTTTTGCGTCGGGAGCCGTCGGATGCGGCGAATGGTTGTATGCGGCATCCGACAATTGCGACGTCGTGACGATATCGGGCGACAAAGGGAGCATCCGATTTGCAACGTTCTCTTTTGCGCCTGTTGTGCTGCACACCGCATACGCACACGCGGAGTTCAATTTCCCGCGCCCCGAACACATACAACAACCGATGATCGAGACGATTGTAGCTCAACTGTGCGGCAAGGGGCAATCTCCTTCCGACGGAATTTCGGCCGCCCGCACCAATCGTGTAATGGATCGGATATTGGGCCGAATTAAGGATTAAATGTTCGGCAGATCACAAAGTCAACAAACATGCGTCAACCTGACAATTCTCATGTTATTTTACCGGCGAAATTCCCTACCTTTGCCGTCAAAGTATAAATCATGCTCCGATGAAAAAAATATTATTCCCGATTCTCCTTTATTTTTGTGTGCAGACGGTTCAAGCACAACCGGCGACGCGATTGTTGCGGTTTCCCGCCGTTCACGGTAACCAAATGGTATTCACTTATGCCGGCGACCTGTACACGGTAAGCGCCACGGGCGGCGAAGCCCGCAAGCTCACCAATGCGCCGGGTTTCGAGCTGTTCGCCCGATTTTCGCCCGACGGCTCGCAAATCGCTTTTACGGCCGGTTACGACGGCAATACCGAAGTGTACGTGATGCCGGCGCAAGGCGGTGAGCCCAAGCGACTGACGTACACCGCAACCCTGTCGCGCGACGACGTGTCCGACCGCATGGGCCCCAACAACATCGTGATGGGTTGGACGCCCGACGGCAAAAATATTATCTATCGTTCGCGCAAGCAATCGTTCAATGCTTTCGTGGGGCAATTGTTCAGCGTTCCTGCAACGGGAGGCTTGTCGGTCGAGTTGCCGTTGGCTTCCGGTTCGTGGTGCTCCTACGCGGCCGACGGTCAAAAAATGGCGTATAATCAGGTTTTCCGCGAATTCCGCACGTGGAAACATTACAAAGGCGGCATGGCCGACGATATTTATATTTTCGATTTCCAAACCAAGGAATCGAAAAACATCACGAACAACGACGCGCAGGATATTTTCCCGATGTGGCTCGGCGACAATGTTTTCTTTGTTTCCGACCGCGATCGAACAGCCAATTTATTTTCCTACGACACCAAAACCGGACAAACCGCCAAGTTGACGAATTATACGGATTACGACGTCAAATTCCCTTCGCTCGGCGATAAGGCGATTGTGTATGAAAACGGCGGCGATATTTATTATTTTGATGCAACGACGCGCAATGCCCGTAAAGTCGACATCCGGATCAACGACGACGGCTTTGCGGGACGCAACGAACTGAAAGATGTGTCGAAACAGGTGGCCGGAGCCGATATTTCGCCAGACGGCAAGCGTTTGGTGATGAGCGCGCACGGCGAGGTCTTTACCGTTCCCGTGAAATCGGGCATCACGCGAAACCTGACGCAAAGTTCGGGCGCGCACGATCGGAATGCGACATGGTCGCCCGACGGCAGCCGGATTGCTTTTCTGAGCGATCGCAGCGGCGAATACGAAATTTACGTGCAAAAGCAGGATGCAAGCGAACCGCCGATACAATTGACTACAGGCGCCGATACTTACAAATTCGATGTGGAATGGTCGCCCGACAGCAAGAAAATACTGTGGAACGACAAAAAAATGCGCTTGCAATATGTCGACGTCACAACCAAAGAGGTTACCGTCATCGCGCAATCGCCGCAATGGGAGTATTCGCAATTTGCGTGGTCGCCCGACAGCCGTACGGTAGTGTATACCGAACTCGCGGAAAACCGTTTCTATCGGATCTACCTGTACAACACCGTCGATAAAACCAAAGTGGCGGTTACCGATCGGTGGTACGAATCGTATTCGCCGACATTCAGCCGCGACGGCAAATATCTGTTTTTTGCATCCGATCGCGATTTCAATCCGATATACAGCGAGGTTGAATGGAACTATGCGTATCAAAAAATGAGCCGCGTCTACGGTGTTGCGCTGGCTGCCGACACGCCAAGCCCGTTCGCTCCGAAAAACGACGAGGTGAAAATAACGACGGAAGAACCGAAAAAAGACGAGAAAGACGAGAAAAAGTCAAAAAAGACCGAACCGGAACCCAAGAAAGAGGCGCCGGTCACCAAAATAGATACGACGGGATTGGCCGATCGCATTTTCGATCTTCCCGTACCGGCCGATAATTATCGGAATCTGCAATACAATAATAATAAGTTGTATTACGTGCGCACTTCGGGGCTTTACGTGTACGACCTCGAAAAGCAAAAAGAAACCGAGCTGGGGCAAGGCTTGAATTACACGCTTTCGGCCGACGGCACGAAGATGCTTGTGCGCAAAGGCTCCGATTTTTGGGTGATCGACACGCCGACGGCCAAAATCAATCTCGAAGAAAAGACGGATCTGACCGGTTTAAAGATGTATGTGGACAAGCAGGCCGAATGGAAACAAATCTACGACGAGTGTTGGCGTCAGATGCGCGACTTTTTTTACGTGGCCAACATGCACGGCGTTGATTGGAAAGCGATGCACGACAAATACGCCGTACTGCTGCCTTACGCCAAAACCAAAGACGACGTGAATTACCTGATCGGCGAGCTGATCGGCGAGTTGAACGTCGGCCATGCGTACATTAACGGAGGAGACCGTGTGCAAGCTGCACGTATCGAAACGGGACTGTTGGGCGCCAAGATCAGCAAAGACCCTGCGTCTGGCTTCTTCCGCATCGATTCCATCCTGAGCGGCGCCAACTGGAGCAAGTCGCTTCGTTCGCCGTTGACCGAAATCGGCGTCAATGCCAAGAAAGGCGAGTACATCACTGCCGTGAACGGGCAATCGCTCGAAACGGTCGCCGATATTTATCAATGCCTTGTCGGAACGGCCGGTCGCCAAACAGAACTGCAACTGAACACGAAACCTTCGGCGGGCGGCCGTAAGGTGATTGTGGTGCCGATAGCCGACGAATCGAATCTGTATTATTACAATTGGGTGCAGAATAATATCAACAAAGTAAACAAAGCCACCGGCGGGCAAGTCGGCTACATTCACATTCCCGACATGGGCCCCGAAGGATTGAACGAGTTCGTGAAATATTTCTATCCGCAACTGAACAAGAAAGCGTTGATTATCGACGATCGCGGAAACGGCGGAGGCAACGTGTCGCCGATGATCATCGAACGGCTGGCGCGCGAAATATCTCGCGCCAACATGTTGCGCAATTCAGTCATTCCCACGCAAACACCCACGCAAATGATGATCGGCCCGAAAGTGTTGCTGATCAACAGATATTCGGCTTCCGATGGCGACTTGTTCCCGTACGGGTTCAAAAAACACAAAATCGGCAAAGTGATCGGAACAAGAACTTGGGGCGGCGTGGTCGGCATTCGCGGCCCGCTGCCGTTTGTGGACGGCACCGATCTCCGCAAGCCCGAATTCGCCTCCTATTCGTCGGAAACGGGACAATGGATCATCGAAGGCTACGGCGTCGATCCCGATATTGTCGTCGATAATGATCCCGCCCGGGAATATATCGGAACCGACGACCAGTTGAACAAAGCGATCCAAGTGATCCTCGACGAACTCAAGAATTACAAGCCGTTGCCGCCGATACCGCCGGCGCCGGATAAAAGCAAATAAAGGGTTTTGGGTTTCGAATTTAATATTAATGACCCGACAAGCTGCTGATTGAAGCAACGGTATAAAAAAATCCCCGGTACATCATGTGCCGGGGATTTTTAGCATGTGTGTTAATCGGAAAGTGTAATGTCCCGAATTTTGCATCAAATCTTACGCAAATTTAAACGGAATATTTATTTCCGGTCATGCTTTTTTGACTAACCGAATATTTGACGTCATCATTAATGCTTTTTTGTTGACGAAGCGCTTTTTTCGGCCGATGTTGATAAATTGTTTTGCGGTTCCGTTTTTGAAACTTACCCGGCTGTTGTATCTTTGTTCCCCGTTTCCGATAAAATGATACTTCTCGCGGTATAAATTGCACTTTGCGTCATTGCGTCTTTGCGAGAGAATAATCACGCAAAGACGTAAAGCGAGGATAATATCGGAAGTTTCATGCGGGATAAAAATCGAAAAAATGGCAAAGACAAACGGACGACAAAATAAAGGCTCCGGGCCGATTATGGACAATACGCGCGTGATCGGCGTGGAGGCGGGCAAACTTCCGCCGCAAGCGGTCGACATGGAAGAAGCCGTGTTGGGGGCGGTCATGCTCGAAAAGGACGCCATTTACGAGGTGATCGAACTGCTGAAACCCGAATGTTTCTATAAAGAAGCCCACGCCAAGATTTATCGAGCCATTGTCGATTTGTCCGTTCGCGAGGAACCGATCGATACGCTTACGGTAACGCAGGAACTTCGCCGACAAGGGATATTGGAGGAAGTGGGCGGTTCTTTCTACGTCACGCAATTGACCATGCGGGTGATGTCGTCGGTACATGCCGAATATCATGCGCGGCTCATCTATCAAAAATATATTCAGCGCGAACTGATTCGTGTGGCGACGCACATTCAGGAACGGGCCTTCGACGAAAGCGTGGATGTGGAAGACCTTTTGAACAGCTCCGAGCAGGCGATGTTCGAGATCACGCAAGGCAGCATCAAAAAGGATATTCAACCGATCAATATATTGCTGAAAGACGCCATCGACAGCATACAGGCGGCAAGTAAAATGGATACCGGCCTGAGCGGCGTGCCGTCGGGGTTTACCAAGCTGGACCGCATCACGGCGGGTTGGCAACCGACCGACTTGGTGATCATTGCCGCACGGCCATCAATGGGGAAAACGGCTTTCGTGCTTTCGATGGCGCGCAACATGGCGGTGGATCACAAGCGCGGCGTGGCGCTGTTTTCGCTCGAAATGTCGGCACAACAGTTGGTGAAGCGTATGATTGTTTCCGAAACCGAGCTGGATTCGGACAAAATCCGTACGGGACGGTTGGAACCTTTCGAATGGGAACAGTTGGACGCCAAAATCGGCAAGTTGGTGGAAGCGCCCGTGTTCATCGACGACACGCCCGCCCTTTCGGTATTCGAGTTTCGCGCCAAATGCCGGCGCTTGGTGCAGCAGCACGGCATCAGCATCGCCATCATCGACTATTTGCAGTTGATGACGTGGACGGGCGATACCAAAGGGAATCGAGAACAGGAAGTGTCGAATATTTCGCGCTCGCTCAAAGCGGTCGCCAAGGAATTGAATATCCCGATCATCGCGCTTTCGCAGTTGAACCGCGGCGTGGAAAACCGTACGGGTCTGCAAAACAAACGGCCGCAATTGGCCGACCTTCGTGAATCGGGCGCTATCGAGCAGGATGCCGACATCGTAACTTTCATCCACCGCCCCGAATATTACGGGTTCGATGTGGACGAGGAAGGCAATTCGTTGCGCGACGTGGCCGAAATCATCATCGCCAAGCATCGCAACGGGGCTTTGGACGACGTGCAGTTGACCTTCAAGAAGCATTTCGCCAAATTCGTGGAACCCGAAACCGTCAGTTTATCGTTCGATATACCGAATGCACAAATCATGCAATCGAAAATGAACGACGAAGATGTTGCCGCCGCCGATGTCGCGTATGGAAATTCGTTCCCGACGGGAAATTCGGGGAGCGATCAGGTGCCGTTTTAGATTTTTGATTTTTGATTGATGATTTTTGATT
>JAVBRP010000013.1:0-3917 GCA_031547815.1 Bacteroidales bacterium
GTGGAGCGCGCGCCGATTACGTAAGCGCCGATGCGGTTGATGGATGCGTCGAAGTAATCAAGCCCGATATGTACGCGGTTCAAAGCGTCCATGCGCACTATTTCCTGCGCGAAGTTGAGCAAAGCGTCGTCGACGATTACCGCATGGTCGCTGTCCCAACGGATGCCGCGGCTTACGTGGAACATCAGTTCGTCGGAGAACAGCAGCAGCGAAGAAATTTTGTCGGATACCGATTCGGTGGGGTGGAAGTGGCCCATGTCCAACGTGATCATTTGTTTGCGCGAAATGCCGTATCCCATGTAGAATTCGTGCGAACCGACCACGTACGACTCGCTTCCCAGCCCGAAAAGCTTGCATTCGATGCAATCTTTCATGTATTGAAGTTTCTTTTCCAGAATCTTATCCAACGAATCGCACAGATTTTTGCGATAAGCGTAACGATCGACGGTGATATCCTTCGAGCCGTCGGGCGCCCAAATGTTGTGGATACATTCCGAGCCGAGTTCCTTGCCCATGTAATCGCCGATTTCGCGGCAGCGGATCACGTGTTCGATCCAAAAATCGCGAATGGCTTTGTCCTTATGCGAAAGCGTGAAACCGTCGGCAGCCTTGGGATGCGAGAAAAGCGTACAGTTGAAATCGAGCTTCAATCCGTTTTTCTTTGCCCAATCGATCCAGCTTTGGAAATGTTTAGGCTCTATTTGGTTGCGATCGACGAGTTTTCCGCCGAAATCGCCGTAAAAAGCGTGCAGATTAACGCGATGCTTCCCCGGCAGCAACGAAACCACTTTTTCGAGGTCGGTCTTCACTTCGTCGATGGTGCGTGCGCGGCCCGGATAGTTTCCGGTAGTGGCGATGCCGCCCGACAATCCGCCTTCGGGATTTTCGAATCCCAGCACATCGTCGGTTTGCCAGCAGTGCAGGCTCAACGAAATACCTTCCATTTGTTTCAACACTTTTTCGGTGTCCACGCCCAAAGCGGCGTATTGCTCCTTCGCGGCTGTGTATGCCGCTTTTACTGATGCTTCATTCATGATCGTTTGGATTTATTGTTAAAAGATTAAGGTTTAATACGGTTGATATTGCGTATTCATCACATTCAGCGTTTCGGGAATCCATACTTTGTAGCGGACGCCGCTTTGCCACGTGTTGCCTGCCGAAGCGAAATCGCAGAATCGGATTTGCTTCGGTTGTTTGCCTTCGCCTTCGAGGTCGGTGCCCAACACCAACGGCGCCGTGAAAGCCATCCAAATACCGGAAGGCTTGTCGGCGACGGGTGTCAATTCCACAAAATTGTCCTTTGCCGCGATACGTGCGGTTTCGTCCACGAATCCGTCGGCGAAGCGTGTGTCGCGAGCCAGCACCACCGGGCCTTTCACGATGGCGGCATATCCGTTTTCTTTCACGACCCGCGCGCGAACGTCAAGGTTCAGGGTAATCACGTCGCCCTTTTTCCACGTGCGGTTGATCTTGTAATACGATCCCGCAACCGCGCCGTCCAACTGTTCGCCGTTTATCGACACCCGATTTTCCTTGCTCCATGAGGGAATGCGCAACGCGATCGTAAACGCTTCGGGTTTATCGGACTCCACTTGTATGGTGACTTTTCCGTCGGCCGGATAATTTGTTTGCTGCTTGAGATTTATTTTTTTCTTCTTGTCGAAAGGAATGCTCGTCGAAAACCCGGTGTAGAGATTCACATATATGTCGTGTCCCGATTGCATGACGGCAAACTGCGGCAACAGAGCGAATGCGCGCGGGCCGTTGGCGTTGCAACAGTTGATGTGCATTCCGCATTGTTCCTCGCCGGGATGGCGTTGCCCTTCCAGCGGGCTGTATTTGGCGATTTGCGAAGCGTCGCTCTTCATCGAAGCAAGCAATGCGTTGTATGCCGTGGTTTCCATTTGGTCGGCATAAACAGGATTTCCCGTAAGGCAAAGCAACGTTTGGCAAAGTTTCATCCACGTCATGGTGACGCAGGTTTCCATGGTGTGATACGTGGCGCGCGTTTGTTGCGGTTTGCCGTGATACCAACACTCGAATGCGCTGCCCGAGCCGGCAACGTTGATTTCGGTGTCGATGATGCTGCGCACGGTTTTTTCCACGGCCGACAGATAGCGCGGTTCGCCGGTGATTTTATACAGTTCGAGCAATCCTTCGTAGCACGACATCATTTCGTAAGCCTTCTGTCCGTTGTCGGGGCTGAACCACGATTTCTTCATCACTGCGACGGGATGCGGAAATCGATCGGCCACAGGCATGCCGGCTTCCGCTTTGCTGATCAGGCGCGGGCCGCGTTCGGTTTCCCATTGCGCGACGATGTATTCGGCAAAATCCAGATAACGCTTGTCACCCGTGCGGCGATAGAGAAAGATGATCGGCTCCAGAACGCTGCTGCTCGCCATTCCGAAATAATTGCCCGTAGCGACGATGTTGGTTTTGCCCGGGCCGACTTGCGTCATCAGATGGTCGGCAACGCGACGGCAAGCATCCAGCACTTTCTTGTCGCCCGTCAGGTCGTAGTATGACATCAGTCCGAGCATCGAATATTTCCGACCCCAAACATCCCATTGCTGCAATTGCGCTTCGGGCGAATAGTTGCCGATGTAGCCGTTCGGAAGCTGCGAGCCGAGCAGTCCCGCCACGCCTTTCCGGATGGAGTCCAGCAGTACGGCATCGCCGGAGTAGCGATACGACAATACCGCTCCGAGCATCCACTTGCCCCAGAATTCGCTTTGCCAGCGACGTGTTTCGGTTTTGTCGTAAAACGGCCGCACCAGATGATCGACATCCTGCCCTTTCACGCGGCGGTCGATACAGGCGTCGATTCGCTCGCCGAGATAATCACCGAGTTTGATGGCCGCAGGGTCGCCCGATTGCATCATGTCCGAAACAGCCGGCGAAACTTTTGAGGTTTGCGCATGAACATTCGACGGGGTGAAACCGACGGAACTCAGAAACGAGAACAATAAGAGATAACGGAATGTGTGTTTCATGAAAATATTTTACGGACGTGTTAATTTTGACTTGCTCCGGCGAAGATGATGGATACGATCAATATCAAAAGGCCGATAACCAACACGGTAACGGATTTTTGGCCCGCGCCTTTCCATTCTTTAAGGATGATGCCCCAAACGTTGCTGAACAGTACGTTCAACGACATGAGGATGCTCCACGAGAACAGCATGATGACGCTGTCTTTTTCGAAAAAGCTCGTTCCCATGCTCAGCCCGAAGAATTGCGAATACCACAGGATTCCCGCCAAGGCACAGAACAATAAATTATTGACAAGGATATTGCCGGACACCGAGAAATATTGTTTTCCCGTTTTGTTCTTCACATTATTATAGATGCAATAAACGGCATTGGTGATGAATCCGCCAACGGTGACCAGCAGCGTGGAGGGCAGCCCGGCATACATTTCTTTTGCGCCCAAGCTCAGCAATTGCGCTTTGATGGGTTCGCCGGCATTCAACCCGAGGCTGAAACAGGCGCTCATCACGCCGGCCAGCAGTGCGATGAGGATTCCTTTCTTCAATGCGAAATCCTTCACGGCTTTCAGTCGTTCTTCTTCGCTCATGTTTTTGGCGCGCAGGCTTCCGGCATAACCGATCACGGCGATGCCCGCAATGGCGATGGATACGCTGACGAGCAGGATAAAGCCGTTGCCTTCGAACAGATTTTTACCGGCCAGCACGGCGGGAATCAATGTCCCGAAAGCGGAACAGGTGCCCAATGCCAGCGATTGCCCCATGGCCACGCCGAGGTAGCGCATGCTCAACCCGAATGTCAACCCGCCAACGCCCCAAAGAGCGCCGAAGCCCATTACTTTCCATGCAACCGTGGAGCCTTGCACGTCGGTGGTCGCCAATATTTCGCACAACGTATGACCGTCGGGCACGGCGATCAACGCGCCC
>JAVBRP010000155.1:0-3503 GCA_031547815.1 Bacteroidales bacterium
GAAATATACTCGTCGACGTCGAAATCGAAAGGCGGACAGGCCCAACAAGCGCCATACTTCCGGCAGCGTTTGCAAAAACCGATAAATTTGTCCGCATCGCGATAATCGCGGATAAAATCGGCGGTTCCGATTTCGGCAACAGTATGAGATAATTGATACATTGTGCCGTAAAGGTAAACATTTTAACGACAATCCGGCCGTAAGGTTGCGCGTTTGTTTTTTCTCGCTTTGTATCTTGGCGTCTTTGCGTGATGATTCTCTCGCCAAGACGCAAAGACGCAAAGCATAAACTTATACCGCGAGAAATATCATGCGCGTTTTTCACGCAGTCTTCGGATAGGGGTTGGGGGAGAGGTCACCCGAACACGACCGTCCGATTGTCGTACACCAACAGTTTTCGCTGCAAGTGGAGGAACACGCCGCGCGAAAGCACAATCTTTTCCAAATCCTTTCCTTTGCGGATAAATGTTTCCAACGAATCTTTGTGGCTTACGCGGATCACGTCCTGTTCGATGATCGGGCCTGCATCCAATTCGCCGGTAACGTAATGGCAGGTGGCTCCGATGATTTTCACGCCGCGTTCGTAAGCCGCATGGTACGGTTTTGCTCCCGCGAAAGCCGGCAAAAAAGAGTGGTGTATGTTGATGACTTTGTTGGGATAATGCGTCAGAAAGTCGGTCGATAATACCTGCATGTAGCGCGCCAACACCGCAAAATCGATTTCCGCTTCCCGGAACAGCCGCAATTGTTCGGCTTCCTGCGCGGCCTTGTTCTCTTTGGTAACGGGCAGACAACGGAACGGTATCCCGAACCGCTTGGCAATGGGCTGCATGTCGGGGTGGTTGCTGATGATCAACGGAATATCGACTTGCCAGTCGCCCGATTCCCAACGCGAGAGAATATCGTACAGGCAATGCGACATTTTGGATACCAACACGGCCATGCGCGGCTTCTGCCCCGAAAAATACAGCTCGAATTCCATGTTGTACGAAGCGGCGATCAACGTTTGGAAATAATCGCGGATTTTGTCCTTCGGAATCGCAAAATTGTCCAAATCCCACTTCAAACGCATGAAAAACCGATCGATGCTGCGGTCGACATGTTGTTCGAGCGACACGATATTGCCGCGGTTGCTGTGGATAAATTCCGTTACTTTCGCTACGATGCCCGGTTTGTCGGGACAATGAATGAGTATGATTGCCGTATTTTTCACGCCGTGTTTTACATTAAAATCGGCGCAAAGGTAGAATTTTGCCGGCGTATCCTCAAATCTTATTTGTAAGACCGCTCTTACCGGCCTCTCCCCCGATTCCTCTCCACAAGGAGCGGAAGAGAGGTGTTTCGTTTCCGGATTGCAGACTGCGCAAGGGCTTCCCTCTCCTTGCGGAGAGGGAGAGGTCTGTGGGGAGGCGAGAGGGAAAGGCCTTTACAAAGGCAAGGTGATGTGAAAAGATGTTCCCGATTCCGGGTCGCTTTCGAAACCGACTTTCCCTTTCAGGTAGCGTTCGCCGAATAACTTCATGCTGTATGTCCCGATTCCGCGGCCTTCTTCTTTGGTGGAGAACGATCGTTGGAATATCTGGGTTTTGACATGATCGGGTATCACGCCGGTATTCCGCACATAGAAAGTGATCGCGTTGTTGTTCCGCAAATCGCATCCTATGTCGATAATACCCGATGAAGGCGTCACCTCCAATGCATTTTTCATCATGTTGAGCAAAACACGCTGCAACAAAGCGGGGTCTGTTCGGAAAGTCACGTCGGGGATCGGCGGGACGACAGCGATTTCCTTGTCGCGCGACACATCGTGAAACCGCGCCGAGCGGATCACCGTATCGATTGCGTCGCGGGCATTTACATCGGAAATGTTTATCGGCAACATATTATTTTCGGCAGAAATCAGTTGCCGGTACGAAACAATTTCGTCATTGATCGTACTGCTGACGGTAGACAGAATATTGGACAATTCGCCCAATTCGCCGTTGACGTCGGCCTGTCGGATCATATAAGCCAACCCTTGCAGATTCCCGGTTTGATTGGCCAGGTCGTGCAGAAAAGTTCTTTCCAAGAGTTTTCTGCGCTTCTCTCCGCTGATGTCCGTCAAAGTCATGATCACAAAACAATCGTCGCCGAGAAAAAAAGGCGAACAATTAACTTTGAATTCGAACGAAAGCAGTTGTCCCTCAAGAACGGATGTAATGAGACATTCGCCTTTTTCGGGCCGGTGCGTTTCCATACATTTGAGAATGGTATTTACCGCGCCGCATTGCCGGCAAGCGTCTGCCGTGCCGCATCCTCCCGGCATGATGCGCGAATGAATGCATGAAACCAATTCGCCGGGGCGTAATCCCAATGTTTCGAGCATGCCGTCGATACCCAGCAGCGAGGTCAGCGCTTCGTTGGCATAAACGATCTGCCGGTTGCTGTTGAGAATAACACTCAGGCACGGCATGGCATTCATGATCTGCCGTGCGTATTCGACGCTGTCCACTTTTTCGTATTCGTTCCGAATAACCTCTTTGTCGCTGCGGTCGGGTGATGCAAAGCGTGTTTCCATGTGTCGGAGCCGTTTTACTTGATGTATCCCACGGTTTGTGTCAATACGACCTCTTGATTTTTTGCCAGTTTAAGATATTCGGGCAACAGTTTTTTATCGAACGAACCGCGAATAACCGCGCCCAACCCTTCCGAAGCACAGAATAAATGCACGTTTTGCAGAATGAAAGAACTTGTTTCGCGCCCCTGACCTTTGTCGAGATTCGTCACGCAAATCAGATTCAAAGCCGCATCATAAGCGTATTCTTGCGTTCCCAAGCCTTTGCGGAAGTCGCCTTTCGCAACCAATTTGAGCATGTTCGATTGCGCGTCGTACAGATAAACGCCGTCTTTGAACATCGCGTACAAGTCTATTTCCTGGCGGTTGTTCGGAGACGGAACGGTTCGTTTGCCTTCTCTGTTGAACCCGTAGCCGGCCCACAACAAATCGGAAAGCGTTTGCGGATCGAGCGCCTTATCGGAAAAACTTCTGCTCGATTGCCTCAGAGCAAATACTTCCATGAGCGGTTTTCCGCCTGTTTTTTGAGGTTCGGGAAGTTGAATATCCTGCGCATTTGTCGAAAGAATGCTGCATAATAAATAGCATATAAGCACCGAATGTTTCATATTTTGATGAATTAAAATGAATAAATGCAAAGATAATAAAAAGAAAACAATACTGACACACGGAGGTTTTTTTGAATCCTCGAGAACAACATATCGTCTTTTCGGCTATACATCCCGCAGTCAAGTATTGTGCAATGCTTGGCCGTGATAGGTATCATGCAAATAAAACCCGGTTCCTCAAAAACATTTTCAACGATTGTTGAAAATCAACTTTTTTGGTTACATTTGCAGCGTTTCACAAATATTATATCGTGAGGAACAAATTCTTTTTGTCCGCCATTGTTATTGTTGCATGTGTTGCCGCATTAGCCTGCGTAAAGCCGGCGAAAGCCTTCGGCATG
>JAVBRP010000364.1:0-7525 GCA_031547815.1 Bacteroidales bacterium
TTGGAGATGTAACACAATATGGTTTGAGCAGTTGGGACAAGACAGGTTGTTCCAACATGACTTCAAAGAAAATCCTCTAATGGACAATCAATCCCCCGATAGGCGGCACATGTAGCACCGTTGAACCGAATTTACAATTCGACTCGAAACACCGGGCAATTTGCAATTGCCGCTTGAAGAAAGAAAATAAGGATTTCGATTCAAGAATCGACTACCGGATTGCAAATCCGGTTTTGTTTCGAGCGGCAATACAACCGAGTTTACGAGCTCGGCGAAGCCAATTGCCGCTCAACCGCAAACAAAAAATAAATCCGGCCATATCCAAGAAAAAGACATGGTCGGATTTGCTTATCAATTATTTTTTTTACGACTCCCGTTTTATTTTCGTCGCATTTTTTTGCGCCAGCAACGTCAATTCGGTAGCCAGGAAACAATGATCTTGTGTCATGGCCGTTTCGGTGCGATTGACAATATCGTCCACCAGCAACCGCCCGTAAGGCAGATCGACATCGCTGCAATCGATATATTTCGTTTCCTTTTGGTTGACCAGGAAAAGATGATTTCCGCCGTCTCTACCCACAATATCTATGTTCTTGCGAAGTTCCATGTATCCCTCCGTACCGAGAACGGTCAATCGCCCGTCGCCCCACGTTTTCAAACCGTCGGGAGTGAACCAGTCGACGCGGATGTATCCCGACCCGCGATTGCCTTGCACCATGGCATCGCCGAAATCTTCGAATTCCTTGTATTGCGGATAATGCACATTTCCCGTTTGCGAAGCGAGAATCTTCCCGGAAGTCGACCCGGTAAAAAACAAAAACTGATCGAATTGATGGCTTCCGATGTCGCAAATAATGCCGCCGAAATATTTTTTGTCGAAAAACCATTCGGGACGCGATTTAATGTTCATGCGGTGCGGCCCCGTGCCGAGGGTTTGAATCACTTCGCCGATGGCGCCCGCTTTGGCCAACTCGCCGGCACGCACCGATGCTTTGTTCTCCAAACGTTCGGAATACAAAATGGAATAGATACGTTTGGTCTTTTTCTGCACTTTCCGCACGTCGGCCAGTTGCGATAAGGTGATGATCCCCGGTTTGTCTACCATAAAGTCTTTCCCGTGTTCCATCACGCGAATCCCCAACGGCGCGCGATCGATCGGTATGGAAGCGCTCACGACCAATTGAATGGTGTTGTCCTCAAGAATCTCCTCTTCGCTCCTCGCCTGCTTTGCAGCTGGATAGCGTTTCAGAAACGCGGCGGCCAAGTCGGGTTCTTTGGCATAGAACGCCACGAGTTCGCCCCCGCCTTTGATCACCGACTGCACCTGCCCGTATATATGTCCGTGATTCAGGCCGATAACCGAAAAACGGATACGCGGCGTCTGCGCTTTTTTCACCGACGGCAACGAAAACGGCGAAAAACCGCCTGCCGATATATTACCTGCCGCCAAAATTCCGGCAGCAGCACCCGCTGCCGATTTAATAAAACTTCTTCTGTTGTGATCGTTCATAATATGATAATTGATGGTTGATTTTCTAATTAATCCGGAAATAAGTTGAATCAAACCTGCCGGGTTCGCTCCAAAAAGTCAACTTACCCCTAAATCCCCTAAAGGGGACTTCCGCAAAGCGCGGTATACCGATACTCCCCTTTAGGGGTCGGGGGGTAGAAACAGTGCAAAGGAGGCTTTTCGGAGCGGACCCATAACTTTATTGTTTGGCAAATCAAACCTGCCCGGGTTTCAAAAACCCGGCAGGTTTACATTTCAAAAGGTATCGATATCTTGATACCGGAATCGCGAATGCGGATAATCGATGGTATAATGCAGGCCGATGCTTTCGCGACGCGCCTGAGCGCTTTTAATGACCAAATAGCCGGCGTTGATGGTATTGCGCAGTTCGCACAACTTTACGGAAAGCGTGGTTTTGGCATACAGCGCTTCGGTTTCGTCGTAGATGATCTGCAACCGGTCCATCGCGCGCTTCAACCGCAAATCGGAACGAACAATTCCCACGTAATTGCTCATGATCTGCTGCATCTCCTTATAATTTTGCGTAATCAGCACCATTTCCTCCGGATGCGCCGTACCTTCGGTGTTCCAATCGGGAATGTTTTTCGGAATCCGGTACCCCTCAAAATGCGCCACGGCATCTTTTGCCGCATTATCGGCGTAAACCACAGCTTCGAGCAGCGAGTTCGACGCCAAACGGTTGGCCCCGTGCAAGCCCGTGCAGGTCGTTTCGCCGGCCGCATACAACCGATTGATGCTGCTCCGCCCGCACATATCCACTTTAATGCCGCCGCACTGGTAGTGCGCCGCGGGAATCACCGGAATATAATCCTTGGTGATGTCGATGCCGAGACTCAGACATTTCTCGAATATGTTCGGAAAATGATCTTTCAAACCGTCGTGCGGCGTCGCCGTAGCATCCAGATACACAAAATCGTCGCCGCGCACCTTCATCTCGTTGTCGATGGCGCGCGCCACAATATCGCGCGGAGCCAACGAGCCGCGTTCGTCATACTTATGCATGAACTCCTTGCCGTCGATGGTGCGCAACAAGGCGCCGAAACCGCGCATGGCTTCGGAAATCAGGAACGACGGCTTCTCGGAAGGATTGTACAGCGAGGTGGGATGGAATTGGATAAATTCCATATTGTCGATGATGCCCTTTGCGCGATACACCATCGCAATGCCGTCGCCTGTGGCTATCGGCGGGTTGGTGGTGGTGGTGTACAGATTGCCGGTTCCGCCGGCGGCCATCATCGTAACCCGCGACAATACCGCAAACGTTTTGTTAGTCTCGATATTCATCAAGTACGCGCCGTAACACTCTATGTCCGAATGATACCGCTTCACCAGACGCCCGAGATGATGCTGGGTGATGACATCGACGGCAAAGTGATTTTCCAATATCTCGATGTTCGGATGGTTGCGCGCCATGTTCGACAACGCCCGCTGAATCTCGAAACCGGTATTGTCTTTATGGTGCAGAATGCGATGCTCGCTGTGTCCGCCTTCGCGTGCAAGATCGTAAGCGCCGTCGCCCGTACGGTCGAATTGCGTGCCCCATTCCACCAACTGCTTGATTTGAGCCGGAGCCTCTCGCACCACCATGCGCACCACTTCCTCGTTGCACAGTCCGTCGCCGGCAATCAACGTGTCGCGGACATGCTTTTCGTACGAGTCGCTTTGGTCGATAACCGCGGCAATGCCTCCCTGCGCATATCGGGTATTGGTTTCGTCCAATCGGGTTTTACTCACCAAACAAACCTTTCCGTAAGGCGCCACCTTCAAAGCGAAACTCAGTCCGGCAAGTCCCGAACCGATCACCAAAAAATCGACTTCGCGCTTCATAAAAAATTATGTTTCAGGTTTGAAGTTTAAAGTTTAAAGTTGGGCAAAGCCACGTAACTTTAAACCTTAAACTTCAAACTTTGAACTTAAAAAGCGGTTACTATTTTAATGAATTTGTCGGCAACCAACGAAGCGCCGCCGATCAGGCCGCCGTCGATATCCGCGCAAGCGAACAATTCTTTGGCGTTGTTTTCGTTGCAGCTTCCGCCGTAGAGAATGGTCGTATTGTCGGCGATTTCCGCGCCGTACTTGGCGGCAATGCTTTTGCGGATGTAGGCGTGCACTTCCTGAGCCTGCTCGGAAGTAGCGGTACGTCCGGTTCCGATAGCCCAAACGGGTTCGTAGGCTATCACTATTTTCTTGAAATCGTCGGCGGACAAATTGAATAAGCCGTTTTCGATCTGCGAATACACCACTTCGAAGTATTTACCGCTGTCGCGTTGCGATAATTCTTCGCCGATGCAGAAAATGGGTTTCAAGCCGCATGCCAAAGCCTGTGCCACTTTTTTGGCAAGTATGGCGTCGGTTTCGCCGTAATATGTGCGGCGTTCGGAGTGCCCGATGATCACGCAGGGTATGTTCGCGCTTTGAAGCATGGCGGCCGACACTTCGCCGGTGTAGGCTCCCGATGCTTCGGCTGCACAGTTTTGCGCCGATACGCTCACTTTTTTTCCCGCAACTTTGCTCACTTCCGTAAGGTGCAGAAACGGCGGTGCAATCACTACATCGCATTTCAATGCTCCGGCTGCTTCCACGGCCGCATTCACGTCTTTTGCCAACTGAACTCCTTCGGCAAGGCTCTTGTTCATCTTCCAATTGCCTGCTACTATATTCTTCCTCATGATATGATTTTTGAATAATTTTAGTTTTAAAATAAACTTCAAAAGTATAAAGAAAAACAATTTTTTATCGATTATTTCCTCACGTTTTATGCGACACATACACAATATACTGATTTTCTGCTTGAAATACCGATATTTTTTATTTCCGCCAACGAAAACCGTTTCATTGTCAACAAGGCTAATCCTGCGGAGCGGCAATCGGCCTTCGCGTTGATTTATCGACAATATCAAATATTTTTTCCGATACATTGCATTGATTTAGGATTTAATTCGTAGTTTTGCACCCTGAATTTTGTGCGAGGTGGAAAACCGTGGATTGTATATCATACCGTTCAAAGGCTTGTCTTTAGGCAGCCATTCTTTTGATTGGACCATCGACCGACGTTTTTTTGCCGCGTATGAAAAGTCGGAAATCGACGATGCTTTCATCAACGTGCATGTTACTTTGATGAAACATACACGATTTTTGGAACTCGATTTTCTGTTGGAAGGTTGGGCCGAAACGGAATGCGACAGATGCTTGGATCTGCTGAAGCTCGACATCGCGTCGGAGAACAAAATGTATGTGAAGTTCGGCGACGATGCAAGCGAGGATGATGCGGACGACAGCGATGTGCTTATTTTACCGCTCGACGAAGACCATGTGGATGTTGCTCAATACATATACGAGTATGCGCATCTGAGCCTTCCTTTGCGGAGGGTGCACCCGGATGATGCAAACGGGCGCAGTACCTGCAATCAAGCAATGCTCGACAAATTGAAGCAATATCTTGTGGAGGAAGACAGCGAAAACGATGTCGCCGATCCGTACCAAGAAGAGTAAATATATCATATTGAATCATTTTATTAAGTTTATATAAAAATGCCAAATCCAAAACGTAGACATTCCAAACAAAGACGGGATAAAAGAAGATCGCATGACAAAGCCGCAGTTCCTACCGTGGTAAAATGCGCCAACTGCTCAAGTTCGGTATTGTACCACAGAGTATGTCCTTCCTGCGGTTATTACAGAGGTAAATTAGCCGTGGAAAAAGACGGCATGGTAGCATAACCCGAAAAAGGTATCAGCCCTTAACACATCTCATGAAATACCCGTTGGTAGCTTGTAAACCGGTGTATCGGTGAGATCGACGCAAAGGTGTGATCCGAAATCATACTGTAGCGGATCTCACGAAGCATGAATAATATTTTTCTAAACGTGAAAACATTCACATTATGAAGATAGGTTTAGATGTCATGGGTGGCGATTTTGCTCCGGAAGTAACCGTACTCGGAGCCATTTCGGCATACGATAAGTTGCACAAGCACGGGCGATTGGTGTTGATCGGCGATGCAAAAGCAATCGTCGAAATCTGCACACGCGAAAAATTCGAACCGAACCTCTTCGACATCGTCGATGCTCCCGACACCATTCACATGAGTGATCATCCGTCAAAAGCCTTTGCGCAAAAAACACGATCCAGCATTTACGTAGGATACGAGTTGTTGAGCGCCGGAAAAATCGATGCTTTTGCCAGTGCGGGAAGCACGGGCGCCATGATGGTTGGGGCGATGTATACCGTAAAATCCATTCCGGGAATCATCCGTCCCGGTATTGCGGTTGCCACACCTCGCACCGACGGAGCTGTCAACGTCTTGATCGATGTCGGTCTCAATCCCGATTGTAAACCGGATGTACTGTACCAATACGGGTTATTGGGGTCGCTGTATGCCGAATTCGTGTACAACATACCCAAGCCGCGCGTTGCATTGCTCAACATCGGCGCCGAAGCCGAAAAAGGCGACTTGCTGACCAAATCGGCGCACGTTCTGATGGCCGGAGCCAAAGACTATAATTTCATCGGCAATGTGGAAGGCAACGAAATATTCATGGATAAAGCCGACGTGATCGTATGCGACGGTTTCGTGGGTAATGTGTTATTGAAAGCAGCCGAAGGGTTCAACCATATCGTCAAACGCAGGGGAATAGAAGATAACTTCTTCGAAGCGTTCAACCCCGACAATTACGGCGGCACTCCCGTGCTGGGTATTAACTCGAATGTGATTATCGGTCACGGAGCCTCCAACAGTACTGCCATTCAGAACATGATTCTGTTGACTCAAGATGTGATCGAAGCCGATTTACCGGCCAAAATTAAAAAGTATTTTACGCCAAACGATGAGCAAAATTAGAGCAGCCATCACGGGAATAGATGTTTTTCTTCCCGAGTACAGATTGAACAATCAAGAATTGAGTACTATGGTTGACACTTCCGACGAGTGGATCATGCAACGCGTCGGAATCAAAGAACGAAGAATCCTTAAAGGTGAAGGATCGGCAACATCGGATATGATGGCCGAAGCCGCCAAAAAACTTTTGTCGAAGACAAATACTTCGCCCTACGAAATAGACCTTGTGATTGCGGCCACGAATACGCCCGACATGTTGTTCCCGGCCACGGCTTGCATCGTTTGCGACAAGGTCGGCATTCACAATGCATGGGGGTTCGACTTGCTGGCTGCTTGTTCGGGCTTTCTTTTCGCACTCGAAACGGTAAACAAATTCGTCGAATCGGGTCAATACAAAAAAGTATTGTTGCTGGCCGGCGACAAAATGTCAGCTATCACCGATTACACCGACCGCAATACCTGTCCGCTTTTCGGCGATGCCGCCACGGCGCTGTTGATCGAACCGTCGACGGAAGATGTGGGCGTGGTCGATAAAATATTCCATGTGGATGGCGTAGGCCGTTCGCATTTGTACCTGAAAGCAGGCGGATCGCAATATCCGGCTTCGCACGAAACGGTGGATAATCGCTGGCACTACACGCATCAAGACGGCAAAACGGTTTTCAAATTCGCGGTATCGCGTATGGCCGATGCAGCGGTGGAATTGATGGAGCGTCATCAAATCATGCCCGAAGAATTGGCTTATCTGGTGCCCCACCAAGCCAACCTGCGCATCATCGACGCCGTCGGTCGCCGTATGGGTTTGGACCCCGAAAAGGTAATGATCAACATCGAAAAATACGGCAACACCACGGCGGCAACCATCCCGTTGTGCCTGTACGAATGGGAGAACAAGCTCAAAAAAGGCGACAAGTTGATCTTGGCAGCATTCGGCGGCGGATTCACATGGGGTGCGCTCTACCTGAAATGGGCGTACTGATTTTCGATTTTTGATTTTTAATTTTTGATTCATGCAACGTATCATCAAAATGATCCATCAAAAATCAAAAATGCATTTGCGGACGTGGCGTAATTGGTAGCCGCGCTAGACTTAGGATCTAGTACCGTAAGGTGTGGGGGTTCGAGTCCCTTCGTCCGCACAAAAGCGCCCGGTTCG
>JAVBRP010000251.1:0-5628 GCA_031547815.1 Bacteroidales bacterium
ATTATCGTAATTTGATTTGATCGTGAACGTAGAAATAGACCCCGATTCCGGATTTTGTTACGGTGTGGTTCGCGCCATCCGCATGGCCGAAGATGAGCTGCAACGCGGGCAAGAGCTGTTCAGCTTGGGCGACATCGTGCACAACGAGCCTGAAGTGGCGCGGCTGAATCGTTGCGGTATGCGCACCATCAATCACGACGAATTCCGGAAACTTCACGGCGCCAAAGTGCTGATACGGGCACACGGCGAGCCTCCCGAAACATACCGAACGGCCGCAGATAATCATATTTCGCTCACGGATGCTACCTGCCCCGTGGTGCTTCATCTGCAAAAAAAAGTGCATCAGGCGTACCTCGAATCGCAAACAAACAACGGACAAGTAGTTATTTACGGCAAACCGGGCCATGCCGAAGTAAACGGATTGGTGGGACAAACAGCGGATACGGCCGTAGTGATCAATTCCGAATCGGAAGTCGATCGCATCGACCTGCGCCGTCCCGTGTATCTGTTTGCGCAAACCACCATGACCATCGAAGGGCTGCAACGCATCCGCACGGCAATCGATCGCGAACGCGAAAAACTGCATATCGGCGACGATATTCCCTTCAAAGTCTACGATACCGTTTGTCGGCAGGTTTCCAACCGCGAACCGCAACTGACCGATTTTGCCCGCAGACACGACGTCGTTGTTTTTGTCAGCGGAAGCAAAAGTTCCAACGGCAAAGCGCTTTACGAGGTGTGTAAACGCGCCAATCCGTATACATACATGATATCCGCTCCCGACGAATTGGAAAACGGTTGGTTTACGGGCGTCAAGAATGTCGGCGTTTGCGGAGCCACCTCCACGCCGCGCTGGCTGATGGAAGATGTGGCGGAAAAGATAGCCTCGTCGCCGGGAAAATAATCGAAGGCCGAAGCTCGAATTGCCTGCCGGTGTTTACTTTTCCGGAACTTTTATTCGAAAAAACAAAAACTTGCTTATCTTTGTATCGATTCTATCGATCGACAATCATGGTTTTGCGAAAAATTATTCTGCACTTTTTGCTGTGCTTCCCGTGTACGGTCATTTTCGGGCAAACATCATTAATCGACAGTCTCGAACACGAATTGACGATTTGTCGTCAAGACGATGCCAAGACGGATTTATTGACAAGTTTGTCTTTCGAATATCGGGACATCGATCCTCCGAAATGCAAAGAGTATGCCGAGCAGGCGCTCGAACTGTCTCAAAAAATCGACGACAAGAGAAGAGAAGCGGCCGCATACAATGCTTTGGGGGTCTATTACTATTACGCGGACATGCCTTATCCGGCTTACGTTAACTACAAAAAAGCCGAAAAGCTGTTTCTCGAATACGGTACGTGGAACGACCCGAAAGAAATATACTACAATCTGACACATCTTTATATTTTCATCCGCGATAAGGAAAATGCGGAGTATTACGCCGATAAGTTGTTGGATATTGCCATCAAGGAAGGCGATCCGGCGGGTGAGGTAGATGCCCGGTTTACTGTCGGTGCGGCTCGCTTCAGCGAAATATCGGGCAAAGAGGCATTGGAATATTATTCGGATTTGTACGAAAAAGCGCTTCCCTTGAACAATACGACCACATACGTGGTGTCGCTGTTTTGCGGAGAAACGCACATTCAAATGAAACAATACAAAGAGGGCTTGAAATATCTGCATCGGGCGCGCAGGTACTTCGAAAAGCACAAGGAACCCGGCTTCACCATGGAGGCATACATTCGGCTTGCCGACGCTTATACGGCGATGCATCGGGTCGATTCGGCCGAATACTGGTTGTGGAAAGTTTCGAAATCGCCCACGGTGTACGAAAGCGTCAAAATACGAATGTTGTACGATCGATCGGTGCTCGATTCGATAAACGGCGATTATTGGGGCGCATTGTCCAATTTCAAAGATTACCACCGAATTACCGACAGTTTGGCCAAAGCAGGAAACACGAGCGAGATGGCGCGGATGAGGAACCGTTTCGAAATAGAGCAAAAGGAAACCGAAAACCGCATGCTGCTTCACGAACAAGAAGCGCAGCAACGGTTGATCTGTTTCCTGACGGGGGCTTTGTGCCTGATCTTGGTGTTGATCCTGTTGCTTGCCTACTACTATTGGCGAAGCGTGAAGAAAAATTCGGAGTTGAAAGAACTGCACGGCATCAAGGATAAGCTGTTTTCGTTGGTGGCGCACGATCTTCGCGGCCCCATCGGCACGCTGATGACCATGTTGAAACTGGTGAATCAGGGCGGATTGGATACCGCAACGCAAAACGAGTTGCTCAAAGGCATCTCGAATCGGGTGGACGACACGTACGGCTTGCTCGATAATCTGCTTTGCTGGTCGAAAACCCAAATGCAAAGCATCGTACCTTCGCCGGCGCATTTCGACTTGCAGCTCGCAAGCATGGTCACGGTGCGGTCGTTGCAGGGAATCGCGCTCGAAAAACGGATCACGCTTTCGAACCGGATCGAAAGTCGGAAAGTGTATGCCGATAAGGACATATTTACCGTGGTGGTGCGCAACCTGACGATGAATGCCCTCAAATACACTTTCGAGGGCGGCAAGGTAACGCTCGCTTCGAAACCGGCCGGCGACATGCTCATCATTTCCGTGCAGGACAACGGTACGGGGATGACCCGCGACGTGCAGAATAAACTGTTCAAACTCGCGGAAACAAAAAGCAAGCGCGGCACCAACAACGAAAGCGGCACGGGATTGGGGCTGGTGCTGTGCGCCGACTTCGTCAAAATGAACGGAGGCAGCATTTGGTTCGAATCGGAAGAAAGCAAAGGAACCACTTTCTTCTTCACAATACCGTGCAGGCCGAAGGAATAAAGTTTATTTATAATCGGTTCTTATTATTCGACAAACCGGTACTGTTATTTTTTAATTTTTAATTTAACACTGTGAAAGCATTCAGTAAAATTATCTTCTTATCCCTTTCGGCAATGTTGTTTTCTTGCAATGTCCCGGAAAAGAAAAGCGCAGCGAAGCTCAATATCAGCGGCGTATACCCGCACTTAGCCTGTTACAACAACGAGGGCGAATGCGGAACAGGCGCCGTAGTGCCTTGGGCGGGCAGCCTTTGGATCATTACTTATGGCCCGCACCTTCCGTTCGGCTCGTCGGACAAGTTGTACCAAATCACTCCCGACCTGCAACAGAGCATCCGTCCCGAAAGCGTAGGCGGAACGCCTGCTGCCCGTATGATCCACAAAGAAACCGACCAATTATTCATCGGCTCGTATGCCATCGACAACAAGGGAAACGTTCGCGTCATCTCCCTGAAAGACGCTCCGGGACGCTATACCGGCTATGCACGGCATCTCTTCCGGCCCGAATCCAAGCTCTACATCGGCACCATGGAGGAAGGTTTCTACGAAGTGGACGTCAATACCCTGCAAACCACCATGCTTTACCAAGACGGGAATGTGAAAAGCAAGCCGGGCGACGACACTCAGTCCAACCAACCCAATGCCTTGTTGCCCGGTGCGCACGGCAAGGGACTGTATTCCGGCCAAGGAGTGATGGTATATTCCAACAATGGCGAAACCGGTCAGGAGGCTTTACATAAATTCAATGTCGAATCCGGTTCTCTCTCCGAATGGGACGGAAAAGAATGGAAACTTATCCGCCGCAACCAATTTGTGGAAGTAACCGGCCCCGGCGGGATCTACGGCAACGCAAACCCTGCAACCGACCCGTTATGGGTAACCGGGTGGGATTACAAGTCGGTATTGCTCGGCGTAAAAGATCACGGCAAGTGGACTTTTTTCCGTTTGCCGAAAAGCAGCTACTCTTACGACGGCGCCCACGGATGGAATACCGAATGGCCGCGCATCCGTGATGTCGGCCCTCCCGGCCAACCCGATTACTTGATGACCATGCACGGCATGTTCTGGCAATTCCCCGGCACCTTCACCGCATCCAATACGGCAGGCGTGCGTCCGCGGTCGGCCTATTTGAAAGTAATCGGCGACTTCACCCGTTGGGAAGACCAACTGGTGCTCGGGTGCGACGATTCCGCACAAAAGGAATTCCTCAACAAACGCAAAGCCAAGGGCGGAATCGAAGGGCCGGGACAATCGAACTCCAACCTGTGGTTCACTCCGGTTGACCTGCCCGGCAAGCTCGGGCCGCGCAACGCCGGCGGTTATATTTGGATGAACGAAGCCATTGCGGCGAACACAGCATCCGAACCGTTCCTGTTCGCCGGTTGGGATACACGCTACGCATGGATAAAAAATGCGGGCAAGCAAGCAGCCGTGTTCTGTTTCGAAACGGATACAAAAGGTACCGATAAATGGGATGAACTGAAAAAAGTAAAAATTGACGCCGGTGAATCGAAACTCGTTGAATTTAGCGATACCGAGCAAGGCGAATGGGTTCGTGTATCGACCGACAGAGCGACCACGGCAAGCGTTGCATTCGTATATGGAGCCGATGACAAGAGAAGCTCGCGCCCCGATTCCATTTTCGACGGTCTTTCCGTGATGGACGGCAAAGCATCCGTCGGAGGGTTGCTTTACGGATTGGGCGACAATCGCCGCGCCCTCGGCTTATTGGCCGATACGGAATCGGGCGAAACCGGTTACTATGAAATAGACGACCAAATGAACATCACGGCAAAAGACGATGTTAAAACAGCAGCATTCATCCGCGAAAAGTTTGCCGTTCCGCAACAAGTCGTCGACATCGAAAAAGGCTCGGTATTGATTGCGGATGACAAAGGCCGCAGGTGGCGGTTGCCTTTGGGTAACGATGCCTACACCGATGCTGCACGTAAAGGCTCCCTACGCATTTGCCGCGAAGTAGCCACCGAACGCGACTTGTTCAACTGCCACGGCACGTTCTACGAGCTTCCTGCCGAAAATGCCGACGGATACGCCAAAATTCGACCGATAGCCTCTCATAACCTGCGGATCAACGACTATGCATCGTACCGCGGCTTGCTGGTGATGTCCGGAATCGACCCGGCATTGGCGGCCGACAATCCCCGCATCTTTGTTTCCGATGACAAAAAGGCTGCCGTTTGGGCGGGTGTGATTGACGATCTCTGGAAATTGGGCAAACCGGTCGGGAAAGGCGGCCCCTGGGTAGACGCGGATGTGAAAGCCGGCATAGCTTCCGATCCTTATCTGATCGGGTTCTACGACCGACGTTCATTGGAATTGTCGCACCGGTCGGCAGCAGAGGTAACTTTTACGATTGAAGCCGACCCCACAGGTGATGGCGATTGGGTGAAATACAGTCAATTTGTCGTAAAACCGGGCGAAAAATTCACTCATCTCTTTCCCAAATCATTCCCGGCACGCTGGATAAGAATTACAGCCGATAAAAATACCGCAGCCACGGCATGGTTGGAATATAAGTAATGAGCCTGATCCGGAAAGCCATCGTGCTCTGTTTTTACACCCGGATCATGTTCATTCGGACCGATTCGCGCGCAACAAACCTCAGCCATGATGGGCGAAGCACAACCGAGTTTTTCCGCCTAAATGACAAGTCGGGCAAGCGAGTTCCACGAAGTAAATCTTGAACCATTGAATCATGAAATCATCGAATCTTCTGAAATCATTTACCGTCGGCTGCCTCGGCGCCGCATTCGGGCTG
>JAVBRP010000055.1:0-5949 GCA_031547815.1 Bacteroidales bacterium
ATCCTTTCCGTACAGCCTCCGCACGACCCGTTCGTCGCGCCCGACGAATACATGAAGCATTTCGACCGCGACGCGCTTGTGCTGCGGCCCAACGTTCCCGATATTGACAGTATCCGGCAACAAGCGCGCAAAGACCTGGCCGGCTATTACGCGCAAATAGAAAATCTGGACGACAACATCGGCCGATTGTATGAGGCCTGCAAAGAACGCGGATTGCTGGACGACACGCACTTTTTCTATTTCTCCGACCACGGCGATTGCCAACAGTCGCACGGCTACATACGAAAAAGCAGCCCGTGGGAAGAATCGATACGCATCCCTTGCATCATCAGGCCCGCAGGCAGAAAGTCGACCGGGAAAGTCGCCAAAGCGATGATCACGCAAGTCGATCTGGCCCCGACAACCATCGGGTTATGCGGAATAGAGGTGCCGACGTGGTTGCAGGGATATGATCTTTCGGGGCACATCGCGTCGAACGGAAAAGCCGACACGCCCGACCCCGACGCCGTGCTGTTGCAGCACGTCTTTCCGAAAACCTTCGCATGTTTGGATCGCCCCTGGCGGGGCGTCGTTACGCGTGACGGATGGAAATTCGTGGTTGTGGAGCATCAGCCGATCATGCTGTTCAACTTGAACGACGATCCTTACGAACTGTTCAACATGGTATATCTTCCTCAATACAAAAAGAAAAAGGCCGAATTGGCCGAAATCTTGCGGAAGTTGCTGGCCAAAGCCGGCGATCAATTCGAAGTAACTATTTGATTCAAGATTCCAAACTCAAGATTCAAGACAATGGAGTTGTTCAAAAAGTGTCAAATTCTATGTTTTCACCCCCGACCCCTAAAGGGGAGTCCCGGTATACCGCGCTTTGCGGAAGTCCCCTTTAGATTTAGGGGTGAAGTCGACTTTTTGCACAGCCTCATCCATCATCCGAAGAATACAAAACTTATCCGATGAAAAATCTCATTCCGTTAGGAATTGCGACCGCCGTGGCAGGCATTTCGGGTTGCGGTTCCCCGAAAAGCAAAGAAGCCGGTTCCTCGCTTCCCAACATCATTTACATTCTTGCCGACGACATGGGCTACGGCGATGTGTCGGCGAATTACCCCGACGGCAAAACGAGCACGCCGAACATCGATCGCCTGGCATCGCAGGGAATGCGCTTTACCGATGCGCATTCGCCCTCGTCGGTGAGTACGCCCACGCGCTACGGCATCATGACGGGACGTTATTGCTGGCGCAGCCGGCTGCAAACAGGCGTATTGCGCGGCTACGGCCGATCGCTGCCGGATAAGGACAGGCCGACGGTCGCGTCATTGCTCCAAGAGCGCGGCTACCGTACGGGCATTGTCGGCAAATGGCATCTGGGCGTCGATTGGGCCATCAAGCCCGGATACGAAGCGCAGGCGTCGGACGACATGCGGGCAATGACCGCTTCGGCGGGATTCGTCACCGACATCAATCCCGAAATGATCGACTTCACGAAACCGCCCGAAAACGGCCCGACGAAATTCGGATTCGACGAGTCGTACATCCTGCCCGCTTCCTTGGATATGGAGCCGTATTGTTACCTGCGCAACGACACGCTGACCGCTCCCGTGAATAGACGCACGGAAGGCAACGACTTGAATACGGGCTATACGGGCGCTTTTTGGCGCGCCGGCTTCATGGCCGAAAACTTCGATTTCCCCGGAGTGTTGCCCGAATTTACGAACGAAGCCGTCCGGTTTGTTCGCGAGAAATCGAAAGGCGATCAACCATTCTTTCTGTACTTTCCCATGACCGCGCCGCATACACCGTGGCTGCCCGTCGGCGAGATTGCGGGAAAAAGCGGCGCCGGCGACTACGGCGATTTTGTCGCGATGGTCGACGCGATGGTCGGAAAAGTGATGGAAGCCGTTGCCCAAGCGGGTATCGAGGAAAACACCGTGATCATTTTCGCAAGCGACAACGGGCCGTATTGGCGTCCCGCGATGATCGAAAAGTACGGACATCGTGCGGCGGGTCCCTTCCGGGGAATGAAAGCCGATATTTGGGACGGCGGGCACCGCATCCCGTTCATCGTGCGCTGGCCGGGGAAAGTGAAAGCGGGAAGCGTGAGCGATGCGCTCACTTCGTTGACCAACCTCATCGCAACGGCAGCCGATATTGCGGGCATCGATCCGCAAAAAGTTACGGCCGAAGATTCGTACAGCATTCTGCCCGTGCTGCTCGGCCGATCGCAAGACGTACCAAGTCAGCCGGCCGTTGTGCACCATTCTTCGCGAGGGCTTTTCGCCGTAAGGGCCGGTCGTTGGAAACTGATCGAAGGCCGCGGCTCGGGAGGATTCAGCACCACGCCCGCCGAGGAAGCCGAAATGACCGAGCAGGGACAATTATACGACATGCTTGCCGATCCGGGCGAAACGAATAATCTTTATGCGACGGAAAAAGATAAAGTAAAGGAATTGTCGGCCTTGTCGGAAAGCATCAAAGCCGGGAACCGCACGCTCCCTGCCGGCGGTCGATAGCCCCCGGCAGCGGAGCGCTTCTCGAAACAACAACAGGCTTGTTCGACCGCGACAACATACCTTGATCGACCACGACAACGTACCTTGTTCGACTGCGACAACATACCTTGTTCGACCACGACAACGTACCTTGATCGACCGCGACAACACACCTTGTTCGCCCGCGACAACATATCTTGTTCGACCGCGACAATGCTTATTGCGGACGTGTTCGTTTTGCGACGTTCGTCTCGGCGTCCCGGCGCGATTATTCATCGGCCGCGCGAACAATGAATGTGCCCTTATCCGAAATAATATTTACCCGGTTGCAAAATATCTTTCTTGAAAATCTGTTAAGTAAATACGAACTATTTTTTGTTATTTTGCAGTCTATCCGAATGGTTTGATTTGTCCGGATTTATATTCGAATACTTGAAGAGACGTTTTTATTATATCATCATGCTCGGCGCGACGGTTTTTCCGATGCTCTTTTCGGGATGCAGCACCGAGAAGAACACTGCCGTCACCCGCACCTATCATAACGTCACCACTCGTTTCAACGTTTTATTCAACGCTAAGGAAAGCTACAAAGACGGTATCCGTAAGGCCGAAGAAAGCAAGCAGGACGATTATACGCGCATCCTGCCGGTTTTTCTGTACGGCGACGAGGCTGTTGCGCAAGCGGTAGCCGGCGACATGGAAACGGCCGCGAAAAAAGCGACCAAAGCCGTCAATCTTCACTCCATCAAGGTGAAACCCAAAGTGAGCAAGACGGGGATGTCGCCTTCCGAAAAGAAGTTTTACGATAAGCGGGAATTCAATAAATACATGGACGAGTGTTATTTGCTGATCGGCAAAACGTACGTCTATACCGGTCAATATTTTCAGGCGATGCAGACTTTCAACTTCATGGAAACGGAGTTTCCGAACGAGAAAAGCCTTTACGATGCCCGATTGTGGAAGATCAAGACGCTGACGGCGGAAAAGAATTATCGCGAAGCCGATCGTTTGCTCACCGAACTCGACGAAGATGACAAGGCTCCCGACAAGAAGGCTTTCAAAGCCGAAACGGCCGCCTCTGCCGCCGATTTGCGTATCAGGCAGCAGCGTTATGCGGATGCTGCCGATTATTTGGAACGGGCGTTGACTCACACCAAGCGCAAGAAAACGAAAATGCGTTATCGGTACATCTTGGCGCAACTCTATCTGGAGCAAAAAGATTATGCTAAGGCTTCGGAATATTTTAAGAAAGTGGTTCGGATGAATCCGCCGTACGAAATGTCGTTCAACGCAACCATCAGCCGCGCCACGGCTTCGCAATCGGGCGGCGTGGATATTGCCGATGTGAAGAAGCAACTGAACCGTATGTTGCGCGACAGCAAAAACAAGGAATATCAAGACCAAATATATTACGCGCTGGCCGAGATCGAGCTTCGCGAAGGCAATACCGACAAGGCGATCGAGTATTTCCAACGGTCGGCGAAGGCTTCGACGGTCAATTTGCCGCAAAAGACCAAGTCGTACCTGACGTTGGGCAATCTGTTCTACGACCGGCGCGATTATGTTCCCGCGCAAGCATACTACGACAGCGCCATGGTGAACATGCGGCCCGACTATCCGGATTATATACAAATAGCATCCAAAGCCAAAAACCTGAATGCGTTGGTGTATAACCTCAACACGGTGCACTTTCAGGACAGCGTGCAGCGCATCGCCCGTATGTCGCCGGCCGAGCGCGACCGGTTGATCGGTAACATCATTGCCGAATTGCAACGCAAGGAACAGGCGCAAAAAGAAGCCGACGCCGTGCGGTTGCAGCAATATTACAGTAATTTGGGCCGCCAAACCACGCTTTCCGATCCCACTTCGAAGGCGCAATGGTATTTCTACAATCCCACCACGGTGAGCCAGGGCATCGGCGAGTTTCAGGTGAAATGGGGGCGGCGTAACATGGAGGACAATTGGCGGCGGAAAAATAAGGGCAGCGTCATCGAAACGGAATTCGCCGAAAGGACTTCCGACGGCGAAGGCGCGCAAGCCGAGGGCGCAAAGAAAGTTTCGGATATTCACAGCAGGGAATATTACTTGCAGAACATTCCGCTCACCGATTCGCTGATGGCGGCGTCCAACCGCTTGATTCTTGAAAGCCTGTATGCCGCCGGATACATCTATAATAACGATTTCGCGGAATACGCTTCGGCCGCCGGTCAATACGAAGACCTGCTGCGTCGCTATCCGCAAAGCGAATACGTTATCCCTTCGTATTATTATCTGTACTCGCTGTACGGCAAGATGAATAATGCCGCGGAGGCGGAAAAATACAAGAATCTGTTGTTGGGCAAGGCGCCCGAAAGCACTTTCGCAAAGATCATTCTCGACCCGACGTTTTTGGACCGCATGGCGCAGGAAAAGAGCGTGACGGAACAATTGTACGAGCAGGCATACAGTCGGTACAACCAAGCCGATTATCCGACGGCGATCACGCTTGCCGCGGATGCCCTGAATCGTTATCCGAAAGATGCTTTGGCGCCGAAATTCGCTTACCTGAAAGGGTTGGCGGCTGGCAAGGCGGCGGGCACTCCGGAGGCGATGCGCGGCGAGATGAAGAAAATCGTGACCGATTATCCGAGCAACGAAGTGGCTGCTGAAGCGCAGAATATCATCAATTACATCGACGGCAAAGACCCGACGATGAAGCAAGTCGACCGGGTGGAGCGCGCGAAATCGTTGTACACGTTCACCGAAACGGGCGCTTTCTATTTTGTGTGGATGGTACAGGCCAAGGAAGACATCAACCAGTTGTCGTTCGATTTATTGAATTTCAATCTCGACCATTACATCAACAGCAAATTGGAGTTGATACGCAACAATATCGACAGCAATCATGTTCTTTTAGTAGTGAAAGGTTTCCCCGCGCTCGACCGGGTGCAAGGTTACTACCGATCGTTCATGATGAATCCCGTGACGTTGAAAAACATCAAATACGAGCAAGTGTCGTTTATCATTTCCGAAGGCAATTACGCCATTCTGGATCAGGATAAAAAGGTTGAGGATTATATCGAATTTTTCAAAAAAGAATATCTGAAACAATAAAGTTTCGGGTTTCAAGTTTAAGGTTTGAAGTTTCAAGTTTAAGGTTATCCGGCTTTGCATTAAACTTGAAACTTGAGTCCACTCCGAAAAGTATACAATGCGCCGTTTTCACCCCCGACCCCTAAAGGGGAGTCTCGGTATACCGCGCTTTGCGAAAGTCCCCTTTAGGGGATTTAGGGGTAAGACGACTTTTCGGAGCGGACTTAAACTTGAAACTTTAAACTTTAAACCTTAAACTTTTAAACAATGGACAAGCATATTACCATTCTTTGGGTGGACGACGAAATAGATTTATTGCGTCCGCACATTCTGTTTCTGCAAAACAAGGGATACCGCGTAATAACGGCCACCAACGGTTACGACGGGG
>JAVBRP010000356.1:0-8480 GCA_031547815.1 Bacteroidales bacterium
GTAAACCAGTTCCTGCGCCTGATCGTTCTTTCCTTCGAAAAGTAACTTCCGTATTTCCGGAAGATATTTTGCGGCGTCGGGGTTGTCGGCATCCTGCACTCCGCCCGACCACAAAGTGATATCGTTCAGCACAATGGTTTCTTTATCGATTTGTCCGTCGGCCATCAATCCGAGCCGCCCGTTGCCCAACGGCAAAGCCTCCGTCCAAGTTTGCGCGGGGCGATCGAACCACAGCCGCAAGAGCGAAGTGTTCCGGTAATCGACGGGTTGTTTGAACGAACAACCGAGCAAAAGACAGAATGCCGGGACAAAAATGAAGATTTTGTTTGGTTTCATCCGAGTCGGTTTTATTTGGTTTAACCAAAGACAAACATACAAAATTTCTGGTTTGTTCGCTTACATATTATATATTACGAACAAGTTTTATTTGCTCCATTAAGTTGTGTAAAAGGGCTTACAAAAAGCAAAATCAACCGATTCGGCGTATTCTGAAAACAGCCTCCGGAAACATTTTTTTCATAATCTTTGAGGATTTGCCTTTAAATACCTATTTTCGTGGGCTAAAAAGTTTAATTTTTTGATGTAATTGGCTATGACAAATAATCTCCATGAGCATGCCGGAAGCGAAATGCTTCGCGATGATGAGCGGATATCCGAGGCCGAACAAAACCCGAATACGGACAATATGATCGCGGATGTAACCGAAACGATTGCCGAATCGGCGTCGCCGGTTGTCGATAATGCCGACAACATCGAAAATGAAGCGCCGAAAGTTTCTTCCGATGTGTCGGATGAAGCCCCCGTTGCGGAATCGTCGGAAGAAACCGTCGAAGAAAATGCCGAGTCGGAAGATGAAGTTGCTGTTTCGGAAAAAGAAGCCGACGCATCCGACAAGGAATCCGAAGAGGAAATCGCGGACGAAGAAGTCGTTTCGGAAGATTCGAGCGCTGTGCCCGAAGAAGCAACGGCGGCAACGGACGAAAGCGACACGGAAGAGTCGGAATCGGCCGACGAACCGGCGGCAGGAAAAACGGATTATGCGGAATTGGACCGCGACGCGATTGTCGAACATTTGCGCCGATTGATCGAGAAAGGCGATATCGACACCGTCAGGGATGATATCGATGCCATCAAGTTCCATTTTTATAAAAAACTGAAAGCCGAAACCGATCTGAAACATTCTCAATATGTTGAAGGAGGCGGTATTGCGGAAGAATATATATATGAGGAAGATGCGCAAGAGTTGATTCTGAAAAATCTGGTAAACAAATACCGCGAGATGCGCAATGCCCAAAACGAGCAGTTAGAATCGGTAAAGCAACACAATCTCGAAGAAAAGCTCAAGATCATCGAAGAACTGAAAGAATTGGCCAACGGCACCGAATCTATCGGCGAAACGTTCCAATCATTCAGGGATTTGCAAAACCGTTGGCGTTCGGTCGGGCTGGTGCCGCAAAGCGAAGTAAAGAATCTTTGGGACACTTATCATCATTTTGTCGAGATTTTCTACGATTATATAAAGATCAACAGAGAGTTGCGCGATTTGGATTTCAAGCGAAATCTGGAAGCGAAACTGGAATTGTGCGAAAAAACGGAATCGTTGCTTTTAAGCCCGTCGATTGTCAGCGCGTTCCGGTCGCTGCAAACGTATCATGATCAATGGCGCGAAATCGGCCCCGTTCCGCAGGAAATGCGCGTCGAAATATGGGAACGTTTCAAAGCGGCTTCCACACAGATCAATCGGAAACATCAAGAGTATTTCGAAACGTTGAAAGATTCGCAAAAGAAAAATCTGGAAGCAAAAGAAGCGCTTTGCGAAAAAGCAGACGAAATCGCCCAACGCCCGTTAACCACGGCTTCCCAATGGGAAAAAAATTCGAAGGAGATCATCGAGCTTCAAAAATTGTGGAATACCATCGGGTTTGCTTCCAAGAAAGATAACGGAAAGATTTACAAACGGTTTCATGCAATTTGCGATCGGTTTTTCAACCAAAAACGCGAATTTTTCTCTAAAGAAAAAGGCGAGCAGGAAAATAACCTGCAATTGAAGGAAGACCTTTGCGTGCAAGCCGAAGCGCTCAAAGACAGCACCGAATGGAAGTCGACCACCGAAGATTTGGTGCAGTTGCAGAAAAAATGGAAGGAAATCGGCAGCGTTCCTCCGAAATATCGCGAACCGTTGTGGAAGCGCTTCCGTACGGCTTGCGACCATTTCTTCGAACAAAAAGCGAAACATTTTTCGTCGATCGATTCGGAATACGACAATAACCTGAAAGCCAAGCAGGAATTGATCGACAAGATCAAGAATTTCGCGCATTCGAATAATGTAGAAGAAAATTTCGAGCAACTGAAGGCTTTCCAACGCGATTGGAGCGCCATCGGGTTCGTGCCGATCAAGTATAAGAAGCGGGTACAGGAGGAATACAGAACCGCCATCAATAAACAATTCGATGCGTTGCGACTGAACGACAGCGAACGGAATCGGTTGCGTTACAAAAACAAAATCGAAAATCTGGTATCGGCATCGCAATCGCGCGGTAAACTCGAATCGGAACGCGACAGGTTGATGCGCAAATATCAACAGTTGCAAAATGATTTGGTTGTTTGGGAAAACAATATCGGATTTTTCTCCAAATCCAAAAATTCGGAAGCCATGATTGCCAACGTGCAACGCATGATCGAACAAGGGAAAACCGAAATGAAGGAGCTGGAAGATAAAATCAGGATCATCGATGCCGTTGAAGATAACGAAGGATAATTTTTTAAGTAAGTGAAAAGCAATAATAAAACAACGCCGACAAAGTACATTTTCGTGACGGGGGGTGTTGCCTCCTCATTGGGCAAAGGCATTATTTCCGCCTCCATCGGCAAACTTCTCCAGGCGAGAGGTTACAAAGTTACCATCCAAAAGTTAGACCCGTACATTAATATCGACCCCGGAACACTCAATCCGTACGAACACGGCGAATGCTTCGTAACACAGGACGGAGCCGAAACCGACCTCGATTTGGGCCATTACGAACGTTTTCTCGACGCTCCTTTGACCCAAGCCAACAGCGTAACTACCGGAAAGGTGTATCAGGAGGTGATTTCGAAAGAACGGCGCGGCGATTATCTCGGTAAAACGGTGCAGGTGATCCCGCACATCACCGACGAGATCAAGCGCCGGATATTGATGCTGGGCAGCAGAGGCAAAACGGATGTGGTGATTACCGAAATAGGCGGCACCGTCGGGGATATCGAATCGTTGCCCTACATAGAAGTCGTTCGCCAGTTGAAATACGAAATGGGGAGCAGCAACGTAGCCGTGGTGCATCTTACGTTGGTGCCTTACTTGGCGGCGGCAGGTGAGCTGAAAACAAAACCGACGCAGCATTCCGTAAAGATGCTGCTCGAAGAAGGCGTGCAACCGGATGCTTTGGTGTTGCGCACCGACAGAAAACTCTCCGACGACATGCGCCGGAAAGTGGCTTTGTTCTGCAACGTCGATAAAGATTCGGTTGTGGAATCGGTTGACGTATCGACCATTTACGAAGTGCCGTTGCGTATGCTCGAACAGAAGTTGGACGAAACGCTTCTTCGTAAATTGAATCTCAGCACCGATCAAAAGCCCGCGCTGGACGATTGGCGCGAATTTATGCGGAAGCTCCAAAATCCGAAAAAAACCGCTGTCATCGGTCTGATAGGCAAATATGTCGAATTGCCCGATGCTTACAAATCGATCATCGAGTCGTTCATACATGCCGGAGCCAAAAACGAATGCAAAGTAAAAGTGGTATCGGTGCAATCGGCCAACATCACGGAAGAAAACATCAAAGAAAAATTGAAGGGATTCCGCGGTATTTTGGTTGCTCCGGGCTTTGGCGAACGCGGTTTTCAAGGGAAAATGCTCGCGGTGAAATATGCCCGCGAAAACAATATTCCTTTTCTCGGAATTTGTTTAGGAATGCAAGTGTCTGTGATCGAATTCGCCCGCAACGTATTGGGGTTGACCGATGCGCATTCCACCGAAATGGTTCATTCGGCGCCGTATCCCGTCATCGATTTGATGGAACAGCAAAAAGGCGTCACCGAAAAAGGCGGAACGATGCGTTTGGGCGCTTATCCCTGCCGTTTGGAAAAAGGGAGCAAAGCATACGCCGCCTACGGCCGCAGCGAAATATCTGAACGCCATCGTCATCGCTACGAATTTAACAATGCATTTCTGCAAACATTCGAAAAAGCCGGCATGAAAGCGACCGGCTACAATCCCGAAACAGGTTTGGTGGAAATTGTGGAAATCCCCTCGCACAAATGGTTTGTCGGCGTTCAGTTTCATCCCGAATACAGCAGCACCGTGCTGCATCCGCACCCGCTGTTTGTCGATTTCGTGAAAGCGGCGATGGAATAAATTCGATGGTTATACAATCGTTATATGGTTGTTATACGTAGTTATACAATCAGGCAGGTTTGTCGGATCGCGAAATTTTGTCGTAATTCTTCGATTCGATCTCATTAATCAATAAAAATAGAAATTTTAAAAATATAAATGGATAGAAATACAATTATAGGTTTACTTCTCATCGTAGGAATTTTGATCGGTTACAGTTTAATAACGCGGCCGTCGAAAGAAGAAGTGCAACGGATGCAGCATCGACGGGACTCCATAGCGTTGGTCAATCAAGCGGAAAGAGACCGCTTGGCCGAGGATATACGTAAAGCCGAAGAACAAGCAAAACAAATCGGAAGTAACGATTCGCTGAAACAACAAAACCTGCATGATGCATTCGGCGCTTTTTCGTCGGCAGCCGAAGGCGAAAATCGTTTCATCACGATGGAAAACAAGCTGATGAAGGTTACCTTTTCCGCCAAGGGAGGGCGGCCTTATTCGGCGGAATTGAAAAACTACAAGCGATACGATCAGTCGCCGTTAATACTTTTCAACGGCGATTCGACTGTTTTCGGATTCAATTTTTACGCACAAAACAGAAACATTTCCACCTCCAATCTTTATTTCGAACCGCAAACCGAACAAAGCTCCGTGCAGGTTACCGGCGATTCGGCTGTTTTGGTGATGCGATTGAATGCGGGCGACAATGCTTTCATCGAATATCGCTACACGATGAAACCGGATGATTACATGCTCGGGTTCGATGTGAAGTTGATGAATATGAATCAATTGATTTCCGTCAACCAAACGGCTATCGATTTCGATTGGCAGGTATATTCGCCGCGTCAGGAAAAAGGGCCGCAAAACGAAAATCAATACACTTCGCTATTCTATAAATATCATAATGACGATGTTGAGGAACTGAGTGCGACAAAGGATCAGGATTCCAAACGTGTAGCCACGCGCTTGGATTGGGTTGTTTTCAAGCAACAATTTTTCTCGTGGGGTTTGATCTCCGGGCAAAGTTTCACCAATGCCGAATTGACATCGCACAAACAGCTCGATCAGAGCAAATACATTAAAAAGTACAATGCTTTGATCGGGATGGAATTTCAGAATAAGCAGGCGGAGCAAACCATTCCCTTGTCTATTTACCTCGGCCCCAATCATTACAAAACGCTCAAAAAATACGATGTCGGCTTGGAACAGTTGGTGCCGCTCGGGAAAAATATCATCCGCTGGATCAACCGCTTCGTGATCATCCCCGTTTTCAATTGGCTGGGCGGATTCATCAACAGCTACGGCTTGATCATTCTCCTGATGACCATCATCATCAAGGTAGGTCTGTTCCCGTTGACATTCAAGTCGTATATGTCGTCGGCCAAAATGCGGGTTTTGAAACCGCAAATTGACGAGATCAACCAACGGATACCGAAAGAAAAAGCGATGGAACGCCAGCAAGCCGTCATGGCGTTGTACAAGAAAGTCGGCGTCAGCCCGATGGGCGGCTGCCTCCCCATGCTTCTGTCGATGCCCTTCCTGATAGCCATGTTCCGGTTTTTTCCCGCATCCATCGAGTTGCGCCAACAATCGTTCCTTTGGGCCGACGACTTGTCCACTTACGATTCCATTTACGAATGGACCGTCAACATTCCGATCATTTCGACCTTCTACGGCAACCACATCAGTTTGTTCACTTTATTGATGACCGTTGCAACCATCTTCAGCATGAAGATGAGCAGCGGACAAACGGATACATCGGCCATGCCCGGCATGAAAACCATGATGTACATCATGCCCGTGATGTTCATGTTCTTCCTGAACAACTATTCGGCGGGGCTTACTTATTATTATTTCCTGTCCAATGTATTCACCATTGTCCAAAACGAAATTTTCAAACGATCGATCGACGAGAATAAGATTTTGGCCAAGTTGCACGCCAACAGCGCCAAACCCGTGAAAAAATCGAAATTCCAGCAAAAGCTCGAGCAGATGCAAAAGCAACAACAAGCCATGGCAAAAGCAAAAGGCAAGAAAAAATAAAAATCGTAAAATCACATTTATAAATTAATTAGAATGAAATTGTTAGAAGGAAAAACGGCAGTGGTGACCGGCGCAGCTCGCGGAATAGGGAAAGCCATCGCTTTGAAATTGGCTTCCGAAGGAGCAAACGTCGCCATCACCGACTTGGCATACAACGAAGCCGCACAAGCCGTAGAGGCCGAGTTGACGGCTATGGGCGTAAAAGCAAAAGCATACGCATCCAACGCTGCCGACTTCGGTGATACCCAAAAAGTGGTCGATCAAATCGTAAGCGACTTCGGGCGTATCGACATTCTCGTCAACAACGCGGGAATCACCAAGGACGGCGCGCTCAAGCGGATGACCGAGGAGCAATGGGATATGGTAATTGCGGTTAACCTGAAATCGGTGTTCAATTACACCAAAGCCGTTCAACCGATCATGTGGAAACAAGCCTCCGGAAGCATCATCAACATGAGTTCCGTAGTCGGCGTATCGGGCAATGCCAACCAATGCAACTATTCCGCATCGAAAGCCGGGATCATCGGCTTCACCAAATCGGCAGCCAAGGAAATGGGTGTTCGCGGAATCCGCAGCAATGCCATCGCCCCCGGCTTCATCATCACCGAAATGACCGCTGTGTTGCCCGAAGAAGTCCGCCAAGCATGGAACGAGAAAATACCCCTTCGTCGCGGCGGAACACCCGAAGACGTTGCCAATGTGACGTTGTTCTTGGCATCCGATCTGTCATCGTATGTCAACGGGCAGGTAATCAACGTTTGCGGCGGAATGAACACGTAGAAAACCGAAAAAATCTCATGCGTGCAACCTGCCGTGTTCCGCGCCTCGGCAGGTTGTTGTACTTAACAAAACTAAACCGCCGTTGTTGTATTATTTAAACGATCATGCAATAAAGGTTCACGGAATCTTTCAATAAGGCACAAATTTTGATAGTGTTGAATTTATGGACGTTAAAGTAGAAAGTAAAATCGGCCGATTGCGCAGCGATGAAAGTAATATTTATTCGTTTCTGTCCGACTGCAATAATTTTCGCCGGTTTGCCTCCAACGAAAAAATACATAACTGGCAATCCGACAGCGAATCGTGCAGTTTCATGGTAGACGGGATCGGCGATATTGCCTTTCGTATCGTAGAAAAAACGCCGAATAGTTTGGTGAAATTCTCCATTGAAAATGCGCAAGCCGATAACATCTTTTTGTGGATACAATTGAAAAATGCGGCGCCCGGCGATACGCGCGTAAAATTAACCGCAAAACTGAACGCAAATGCCATGATAAGTATGTTTATATCCAAACCTTTAAAACAAGGATTGGATAAAATTATCGACACTTTGGAACAGGCTTATTAGTCAACAAAAAACGGCCGTTCGTCAAAACTCTGTCAGAAAATAATTTTAAAATGTAACTTTGCGGTATCAAATTCGTAAAAATAGACAAACATAAAAATATTGAGATATGAAAAAGTTTTCTTGGATATTCATAATTCTTTGCTGCACATGGTTTGCGGGCTGCAAAGAAGACGATAACGGAGGCGGAGATGACCCCGAAAGGCAATCTTTCACTTTGATGAACGGAAGCATTGTTGTTAATAAGAATCTCAGCATCAAAATCAACGATGTAAGCGAAAAAGATCGTTTCCCGAAAGGTTATTCCACGGAAGCCGAATTTTCGCGCAACAGAAACAGAATGGGCTTGAAAGCGACAGCCGAAAACGGATCGTCAACTGACGATTTGCGCGGTAAAGATTACCTATTCGAGTTGATTAAGGAAATGGAAACCCTGGATTTCGAAGATGGAACAAAAGCGCAAGCTACGCACGTAAAAATTGAAAAGACGAGCGATGATCATTATTATGCTTTCGTTACTTACAACGAGCAGGGTAACGGTTACCATGGCGGAATTGCCGTGTATTCCGTTATCACATCAATAAATAGCGATACGAAAAAAGTAACAGCGGACGTAGATATTCTTTCTACGCTCGGTATGGCAAAATGCGAACTGAGCGCCATCGATTATTGCAATGACAAATTGTATGTAACCGGTGCGAGCATCGAACCCGAGTTCGAATA